>CAZWUT010000079.1:0-3615 GCA_964636765.1 Candidatus Woesearchaeota archaeon
ATGTAACATTAAGAGTATTTTCCATTTTATTCTGCGTCCTCCAAGTTTACAGACTCTTTTAAAGATTTTTTCTGAATTTCATAAATTTCAAAACATGCTTTTTTTGCCATTTCAACAGCTTCTTTTAATTGTTCTGAATTTATTTTTCCGTCTAATTGCAAATGAGTAATTTCTCCTGAATGAGTCATTGAAATAGGAATGTCTGTAGGACCTTCTCCTTCTTCAAAGTCTTCTTCTTCTTTTGTTAAATCAACAACCAAAGTTTTATCCAATTTTCCCACTGAAACACTTGAAATCATATCTTTCATTGGAATTCCTGCGTGGGCAAGTGCAATTGCAGCAGCATTTATTCCTGCACATCTTGTTCCTGCATCTGCTTGGATAATATTTATGTGAACATCAACAACCTGATTAGGATATTTTTCAAGCATTACAACAGGTTCTAAAGCCCATTCAGTAATTTTTGAAATTTCAGTGCTTCTTCTTGAAGGTCCGGGTCTTATTCTGTCACTTACAGAAAAACTGTTCATGTTATAAGTGCATCTTAAAGTTCCTTTTTCAGGATTCTGTGAATGCTGGGGATGCATTTTTTTAGGACCATAAACAGCAGCAATTGCAATTGTTTTTCCTGTCTGGAACATTGCACTTCCATCAGCATTTGGGACAATTCCTACTTTTGCCAAAACAGGCTGTCTTAATTCATCAACTTTTCTTCCATCTGGTCTTTTGAATGTTTTTGTTGTCATTCTAAATCCTCCATTGCTTCAACTTCTCTGTTTACTTCTTCCTGAACATTAACCTTTTTAGGTTTAACATCTTGTTCTTTAAACCAGTTTTCAACTTTTTCAGTTAAACCAGATACAAAAGAATTCTCAACTACAAATTCAATTGCTCTTTTAGAAAAAATTTCATCCTCTATTTTATCTCCTTTAACCCAGACATAGCCATTTTGTCCTACAGTCATATTACACCCTGTATTATCTCTGATTAATTTAATCATGCTTCCTTCTTTTCCGATAATTCTCGGAACTTTGTTTGGATTTACTTTGAAAATTATTCCCTGGTCTATTTTCCCAAGACCCCTTGATTTAATGCTTAAATCAATTCCTCTGCCGTTCATTGACCAGATTTTAGCGACCACCATGTCTCCTATCTTCATAACTTCATCCAAAGCACCCTTAGTAACAAATCTTGGAACTTCTGTTAAAGGCAAAAAACCATTATCTGCAGAACCAATATCAATAACCCATCCATTATGAGTAATCATGTCAACTTTTCCTATAACAACATTATTCCTTCTTGGATTGTAAGGTCCGGATAAAGGAATTACCTTAACAAGTTTATTCATTTCTTCAGCTAAGCCGTATTTTAAAGCAACAATATCCTCACCACGTTTTTCAGTATTATCTCCTGGTAAATAATCAGAACCACTAAATACAACTTCTCCAGGTATTACAACTTTTCTTGTCATTTTATTATTTATTAAAATAGTTAATATTTAATCTCTCGAAATATAACTTATATCTTATAATTTTTTTACAATTTTCACTATTTAAATGTTTTGAAATATCAGAAGTTTCTTTATTCATTTTTGTCTTCAATTTCCTCAGTAATAGCACTTCCGTGAGTCACTCCGTTCAATTTATCATAAAAATCCATAATCATGCCCGCAGGAACTTCAACCAAAACTTCCAGACTTCCGTCATTTAACCAGTTTTCATTTTCCTTATACTGGGAAATTATTCCATAAGCTTTTCCAGTGTAAATTGCAGGAATTGTAATTTTAACTCTTTTTGTGTCTAATTTAATTGGTATGATTTTTTGAATTTCACTTAAAATTTCTTTAATTTGATTTTCAACTGGAATATTTTTTATATTAATATGTGCATCATTTAAGGCATTTTTTATTCTTTCAATGGTATGCGGATTTCCGGTTTGAGGGTCAATTGCATTTCTTGATAAAAAATCCACAATTTGTTTAAATCTTTGTTCCTGTTCTGCACTTCTGTGTTCCTGTGTTACTTCAATTTCCCCACTTTTAACAATTTTTTTAACAATTTCATTAAATTCTGTTGTTCCAAAAGCTTCCTGTAATTCAGAACTTGAAGCCCTTTCACCTTTTTTTAAATCCTTGAAAATTTCATCAGTTTCAGCCTGAATAAAACTGCTTTCACCTTTTCTGAATTTCATAGCATCTTCAAGATTTACTAAAACTTCAAAATGTTTTCCTTCACGTCTTAATCGCACTGTTGTGTTTGTCATTTTAAATTTTTAATTGATTTTGTATCTCCTCTGCTGTATAATCCATATAAATTTCTCTTAATTCTTCCAGACTCATCTAAATCTCCTTAATTCCTTCACCTTCTGCTCTCTTTAATTTTCCATCAGCCTTAATATAAGCTAATTCTAATTTATTCATATTGAATTTAATACCCTTGACTTTTTTAAGAATTTCAACAGCTAATTTAACCCCCTGTTTTAAGTCCAGGCTTTTTTTGTAATTTTCCCTTAATTCTTCTTTTATTCTTTCATCATTTTCTCCAATAGCATTTGCATAATAAGCAAAGTAATTTCCTGTAACATCACTTACAAATAACTGGGGTTTTTTGCTGTTAATTCCGGCAAGCATTAAAGAAACCCCAAAAGGTCTTGCTCCTCCGTATTGTGTAAATTGCTGTTTCATATTTGCAAGTTCTTTAATCACAGATTCAGGTTCAATTGGTGAATCATAAGTTACCATGTGCTGCTGTGCTAAAACCTGTGCTTTTTCAATTAAAACTCTTGCATCTGAAGTAATTCCTGCAGCACTTGCAATAATATGGGAATCAATTTCATGAACTCTGGTTGCAGATTCCTGAACAATCAAATCATCATCAATTCTTTTATCAGCAAGAATAAAAACCCCGTCAGAACAAACCATTCCAATGCTTGAAACTCCTAAACGAACTGTTTTTTCAGCATATTCAACCTGTAACAAATGCCCGTCTGGAGAGAACATTGTTGCAGTTCTGTCATAACCCATTGCCTGATGTTGCATATCCATATTCATATCCATTTTATTAGAGAATCTAATAGTTTTTATTTAATAATTATCTCTGAAAAACTGAAATTAATTCAATTTATAAGTTTTTCTATGTTATTTTCCCAATCCCTTCAAAGTTCCTGAAACCTTCAAAACCTCTATTTTTTCAGGAAAAACAACAAAACTTGCCTTTACATTATCAACACTCTCACGATTAATACAAATTACAGCAGAATTATTTTTTGAATCTGATTTAATAAAACTTAATCCTGTTTTTGATAAACCTAAAATTCCAGTAAATTCCAAAATAGATTTTTCAATATTTTTTTTTAAATCCTTCCCCTTTACAAGTAAATATCTTTTATTTTCCTTATGGGATGGAATTAAAGCTTTCATAAAATAATTATGAAAGTGCATTATAAAAAACTTGTTAAAGATTAATCTTAATGAAGATGGTACCCTAATGCCTGCCTTTCCTGTTCCTCTATGTCTTTGAACATATTTTCAAAATAAATGGAATAAATACCATTATATCTTTGTATGTTGTCTTTAAATGCAGTTTTTAGAACCTCAAAAGAAGACCATCTTT
Organism: Candidatus Woesearchaeota archaeon; assembly: GCA_964636765.1. Taxonomy (GTDB): domain Archaea; phylum Nanobdellota; class Nanobdellia; order Pacearchaeales; family GW2011-AR1; genus MWBV01. The sequence goes on from CAZWUT010000079.1 coordinate 3,612, forward strand.
TTTT
>CAZWUT010000080.1:0-3495 GCA_964636765.1 Candidatus Woesearchaeota archaeon
ACAACTATCTGTTTCAGATACTTTAAATCCGTAATTTTTGAATGTATCTTTAATATCTTTCCTGATTTCAGGATTTTGATTATGAATCCTTACTGAGTCGCTGTTGAAATCCCCTTCAGCAATCCAAACCCCTACTAATCTCCAAAAACTATCATTAAATTTAAACACAGAAGAATAACTGTGTTTGCTTCCCCTGAATTTTAATTTTATTTCATTAAAATCAATGCTTAATTTGGATTCATTAACAAGTTCATCAAAAGCAACAATATTCACAGGTAAATTCTTGCTCACAAAATCTGCAAAATATTTTTTTGAAACATTAAGAATATTTGAAGCTCTTTCTAATCCCAAAATCTTTTTTGCCCTTATTAAAACTTCTCTGGCATTTGCAACAAAAATACTCTTATCTTTTTTAAAAGAATCATACAGGTTAACTTCTTTTATATTTTCTCTTGGAAGATTCAGGTTTTTGGGAACAGCAATATAACTCTCACCCGGAATCAATTCTGTTGTTGGAACATCTGTAAATTTTCCGTGAACAAATGAAAACAAAGAATGATAATCTGTAACTCTTATTTTCCTTCCTGTTCTTGTGGTAACTTCCATTAATTTACTGTCAAGTTTATGCTTAATATAATCATTAATTTTTGAAAAACGAACTCTTTTATCTTTATCAAAAGAAAGAACCTGAACATCTTCCTTATTTTCAACAATATCCCCTATCTTCATTCTTTTAACTATCCCTTCTTGCTTAACTATCAATTCTTCATCATAAGGCAGGCTTTTTCCAACCCACATACTCAAAAGTGAAGGTCCTTTAACCTGAATAAAATTTGCTTCAGATTCCTTTGCAACCGCTTTAGCTAAAAGGGTTTTACCAGTTCCAGGAGGACCATATAATAAAATTCCTCTTGAAGCCCTTATTCCCAATCTCTTAAAACTTTCAGGATGCTTTATAGGCCATTCAACTGATTCTCTTAATTCCTGTTTAACACTATCCAAACCCCCTACACTCTCCCAATCAACATTAGGTGTTTCAACTAAAACTTCTCTCATTGCACTTGGTCTTACAATTTTAAGAGCATCCATAAAATCACTCTGATTAATGATTAACTTTTCCAGAATTTCCTGGGGAATTTGCTCATCACCCTCTAATTTAATCTTTGGAAGATATTTTCTTAAAACACCCATAGCAGACTCTTTTGTCAAAGCCTCTAAATCAGCCCCGACAAATCCATGAGTTACAGAAGCTATTTCATCAAGTTTAACAGTTTTAGTTAAAGGCATTCCTCTGGTATGTATTTTCAGAATCTGCAGTCTTCCTTCCTTGCTTGGAACTCCAACCTCAATTTCTCTGTCAAATCTTCCTGGTCTCCTAAGTGCAGGATCAAGAGCATTAACCCTGTTAGTAGCTCCAATAACAATAACCTTCCCACGGGCTTTTAAACCATCCATCATTGTAAGGATTTGTGAAACAACTCTTCTCTCAACTTCGCCACCAACATCTTCTCTTTTTGGTGCAATAGCATCAATTTCATCAATAAAAATAATTGAAGGAGCATTTTTTTCTGCTTCATCAAAAATATCCCTTATTTTCTTTTCAGATTCTCCATAAAACTTTGACATAACTTCAGGTCCATTAAGTAAAATAAAATTTGCTTCAGACTCATTTGCAACTGCCTTTGCCAACAAAGTTTTACCAGTCCCGGGAGGTCCATGCAATAAAACACCTTTTGGAGGTTCTATGCCCAATCTTTGAAAAATCTCAGGGCGTTTCATTGGAATTTCAACCATTTCTCTAATTTTCTTAACTTCATCATTCAAACCTCCAATGTCTTCATAATTAATTTCAGGAATATTATCTTCAGAAACATCAACAGCTTTAGAATTCAATACAACTTCAGTATTTTCTGTGATTAAAACCGCTTCATTAGGTGTTACATTAACAACCATGAATTTAAGTTGAGAAATTCCTCCCCCTAAATTTCCAAAACCCATTCCTCCGAATAAATCTCCTAAATTTCCAAAAATATCATTCATATCTCCAAATTCTTCAGACATTAAATCTTTTCTTCTTTGAACCCCTCCAAGCATAACCAAATCTCCTTTAACAACAGTTCTCCCAAGAAGACCATTTCTTAATCCATCTGGACTTCCCTGAACCATAATCCCTTTTTGAGCCGGAGCAATAATAATTTTCTTTGCTTCCTTAACCTTCGCTTTGGAAATTGTAACCATATCTCCAATTCCTGTTTTGGCATTTCTACGCAAAATTCCATCTATCCTAATGATTCCTTCCCCCACATCTGCCGGATAAGCCCTGTCAACAATTGCGACAGTTTCTCTGTTCCCTTTGATTGAAATCGCGTCTCCTCTTCTAACATCCAAATCATGCATTAAATTAGCATCAATTCTTGCAATTCCTTTGTAAGTATCATCTACTAATGCTTCAACAACTTTCAATTGTATTTTTTTATCTGTCATCTTCCTCAATCTCTCTGAAATTTAAACTCAATCTTCCAAAATCTTCAAAACATAGTCTGACCATTTCATCCATCATCTTTTCATGATGATTCATAAAGGAAACAATTTCCTTTGGAATTGAAACAGCATAACTATTCCCTACTAATCTCATCTTAACCCTGAATTCTTTATTTTTTAAATCTTTAAATTTTTTAAAATTTTCTTCATCAAGAGGATGAATTATTCTTTCATGACATTTTGGGCAAACCATTGCACGAAAAACAAAACCATTTTTTGTTAATTCTGTTTTTTGCATTTTAGAATCACACTTTCTGCAGAGAATTTTATTATCAAAAACATCCATTGTATATACTTCCTGTATACACATAAAAAGATATACACTTTATAAAGATTTTTATTCTTCAGAATATAATTATTTCCTTTTCACTAATAAATTCATTCTTACATTTCCAAGCAAATTAGATTTATAGGAAATAGGAACTTCTGCACCAAAAGGATAGTAAGTGCTGTCTTTTTCTCTTTCAAGAAGTATTTTAACAAATCCATCTAATTTGCGAATATCTGTTTCATACTGAACATAATTTAAAACATTATAATTTGCTTCAATCAAATTTCCATTATAAGCAGTATCTTTTAAATCCAGATGATAAACATAAGAAAAAACCATAATATCTAAACTATCCGGAATTTTGTTTCCTTCAAATTTCTCAAAAATATCAGTTGCAAATAAAACATCTTTTTCATAAATACTTCCGAGAGCATCAAATTTATCTTTCCTGATTAAAGAAGAATCTGGATTTTCTATTTTATTTCCCTGATTATCAAGGTGAACAAGCCAGTAATCCTTAAATTCCCACAGCTTTTTAAGAGTATCAAAAGAACATAATCCTTTAGTATATTGTCTGAGGCTTGTTATATTAGCCTTCCTTGGAGTTATTTTGTTTCTTATCAAATCTATTATTACTTCTCTAAGAGTAAGTAGCTTGCCCATATACATATTTTCATAAGGAA
>CAZWUT010000081.1:0-3494 GCA_964636765.1 Candidatus Woesearchaeota archaeon
TAGGCATTTTTACCTATATTTAGGTTGTAAAAAGAGAATTTAAGTGTTTTGAAATAATGCATTATTAAATGTAGTGTATAAAAAGCTATAAATAATCTTCAACCACCTTCCAAAACTTATTTTGCATTTTTTGTTTTAAATCAATAACAATGTTTAAAAAGTTGAATACCATCTATTTCTATGGAAGAATTAGAAATTATATCAAGTGAAAAAGTAGAAAAAATTGAGGCTCGTTGTAGCGGATGGTGTCATGATTCCCCAAAAAAAGACCTTAAAATTGAATTAAGATGTAGCGGATGGTGTCATGATTCTCCTATATTGGAAGTGAAGTATTCTTCACAACACCCTTATCAAAAATATTTTTGTTAATATAGAATAATGAGATTCTCAAAATTTGCCCATGTTTACGAAGCAATTTATGAAAAGTCTTCTTTTTTTGTTATTCGCCACTCTATTACAAATAAATCTTTTTTTTTAGATAAAGAAGAATTTAGAAAATTAATTGAAGACTTTAAGAATATTAAAAAAAATAAGAATATTAAAAAATTAGTTGAAAATCATTTAATAGTCGAAGACGCTTATTCTGAAAGAAAATTTGTTGAATATCTAAAAAAAGAAAACAATTTAGATAAATTTAATCTTGAGATTATTTATTTGATTTTTAATACAAATTGTAATTTAAGATGTAAATATTGCTATGTTGAAGGAAGCAAAAGCAAGAAATTTAATCACCAATCCATGAATAAAGAAATATTTCATAACTTAATAGATTACCTAAAAAATTTAATAAAATATCAAAAAGAAAAAAATCCTTCTAAGAAAAAATTAACTTTTATTTATTATGGGTCTGAACCTTTAATGTCTAAAAAATTATTTACAAAAAGTCTTGAAGAAATTCAAAAGAGATGCCAAGAAAACAAACTTGTTCCTAATTTTCAATTAATAACCAATGGAACATTAATTGATGAAGAATTAATACCTTTTTTAAAAAAATTTAAAGTTGTTGTTTCTATTTCATTAGATGGTTCCAAAAAAATTAATGATTCTATGAGAATTACATTAGATGGAAAAGGAACTTATGACAAAGTTGTAAAATCTATAAAACTCCTAAATAAGTTTAAAATCCCTTTTGGAATCTCTTGCACAATAAGCCAACACAATATAAACAATCTAAAAGAAAATGTAGAACTTTTTTTAAAGTTAGGAGCAAAAAGCATTGGATTCAATCTCCTTTTAAATGCAAGATATTCAGAAATTCCTTCTTTAAATTTAATAAACTTAAATGATAAATTACTTGAAGCCTCTTCAAAAGTAGACAAATTAGGATATTACGAAGATAGAATCCAAAGAAAAGTAAGAGCATTTAATGGAATACCAAGATTCAAAGATTGTGGAGGAGTGGGAAATCAATTGGTATTTTTTCCTAATGGGGATATTGGGATGTGTGAAGCGTATCTTTGCAATAGAGAATCAAAGATAGGAAATATAAAAAATCAAAAAATTGAAGAAATAGAGAAAAACCCTGTTGTAAAATATTGGACAAAAAGATATCCATTAAATATGGAAGAATGTATTTATTGCCCTTCTTTAGGACTTTGTGGGGGCGGTTGCCCATTTAATGCAGAAACAATTTCTAAAAAAAGTATTTATGAAAGAGATACACCCTTTTGTGTGCATACAGAAAAAACATTAAACTGGTTATTAAAAAAATCTATTGAAGAAAAGACAAGTGAGAAAAATCCCTATATCCGAGATATAACTTTCATGTATTCAAAGGATTTTTCTTAGTTCCTTTTTCACAAAAAATAATATTTTCTCATTACTTTCATTAAAATTAAATTCTTGAGAAAGAATTTTCAAACCCTTATTCCTATTTGTAATTAATAGTTTCTCAAAAAGTTTATCAAAAAGATCCACATTCAAATTATTAATTTTCTTTTTGTATTCAGGTTTTTTTCTAAACATACAGGGAATTTTTATTTTTTTTATTTTAAAATTATTTAGAATTTTCTTTGTCATAAATTCTGCATAACCCTCATCAAATTGAATTATTTTTGGATTTCCAAAATATTTTTCTCCTTTAAATTTAAACTTTAAAGCATTTATATCTAATTTAAGAGATTTTGAAAGATGCAAATGCAAAGATTCATGAATTATAAGTTCAAGAAAATCTTCTATAGAATATTCTCCTTCTCTAAATGGATTAAAATTCATCTCAACAATTGAATTTTCCTGATAATTAATTGTTCCATAAGTTCCATTATTTAAAGCACACAAAATTATTTCTTTAGAGGTTTCTTTATCAAACCCATAATTTTCAACTTCTGGAAGAACTTTCTTTACAAACTCTGAAAAAGAATTATAAAAATATATTTTTCTAGGAATACTAATATTATTTTTTTTCAAGAAGTTTTCTGCGACCCGAATTATTTTCTTTATGTCTTTTCTTTCGGCTCTTCTGAAAGATTTTTTTGGAATAATTATTAATTTCATTCATACAACAAGAAAAACATCCTTATTAATTTTTCTAGAATAATCCAACAAATAAAGAGAAGAATTATTACGAGAAAATTTTGAGAAATCTTTTAGAAATTTTGCATCCAGAAATTCTTCTGTAAAACCCATTTTAAATCTTTCTTGCTAAAAAAACAATTATTTTATGTTTATGCATTTTTGCATTTCCATGCTGATGAGGTTTTGAAAAACACAATTCATTTTTAATAATTTCCCAACCAGAATATAAACCTTCTAATTCAATTTCATCAACATAAAAATCTCTTGGATTTTTTCTTGCACAAAAATCTTCTTTTGACATACAAATTAAAAAATTATATCCTCCTTCTAAAGTATTTTTTTTCATATTCTCTATAATTTTTACAGCCTCTCCATCTTTTAAAAAATGCAAAATCATTGAAGAAAAAATCAAACCATATTTTTCTTTAAAAATAAAATCTCTTACATCCTGATGAAAAAAAGTAAAGTTTTTATGATTAATACTCATTAACCTTTTATCTACTCCAAGAACTTTTTTACCTCTCTCAGCAAATTTTAAAGAAATTCTTCCATCTCCACAACCTAAATCCAAAACAGTTTCTGGATTTAAAAACCTAAAACATTCCGGAAATATCTCTTTCGCAAACCTCATTTTTCATGCCTCTTTAAATCTTCTGATTTAACAAACTCCTTAAAACACATAGGATCTTTTGCCATATAATCTCCAGTTAAAGCATAAGCTACTGCACGACATCCTCTACAATAAGCAACCATGTCACAATTTGTGTTTTTTTTCATTTGTTTTAAATCTCTCAAATTTTTCATCACTTCTTTTTCAGTAATTAAACTAATTAAACCTTCTTTAATATTTCCTATATTTATTGGAAGTCTTCTGCAAGGATAAACAGTCCCATCAGAAAGAACAGTAACTCCAGTATATCCCGCTCCACAACCCCCTAAAAAAGTTTCATTTTCCCTCGCTTTCCTTTTCAAAGAATTAT
>CAZWUT010000082.1:0-228 GCA_964636765.1 Candidatus Woesearchaeota archaeon
TAAAGGGCTACCCCAATTGTATTTTTTAGCCATTTTTTCATTATTTAAACCTCTTAATCTTTTTCTTTCCAAATTTCTTCATCATCTTTTGCATTTGTTGTTGTGAGAAACCTTTTGACATGTCCATTCCTGCTCCGGGCATTCCGTCTTTCATCATATCCTGAAGCATCTTGTATTGTTTTAATAAAGACCTGACATCAGAATTATTAACTCCTGCCCCTTCAGCAA
>CAZWUT010000082.1:238-3480 GCA_964636765.1 Candidatus Woesearchaeota archaeon
CATGTCTATGCTTGAACCAGCGCTGACCATTTCCTGAAGCATTTTATATTGTTTAAGTAAAGAACGAACATCGCTATTGTTAACTCCTGCCCCTTCAGCAACACGGCCTATTCTGGAAGTGTTTTTATCAAAGACTTCAGGATTAGCTCTTTCTTCTTTAGTCATTGATTTAATTATGTGCTCCCATTTCTTTATCTTTTCTTCCTGAGTTCCTAAAAGATTGTCAGGAATTTTTGTTTTACCTAAGCCAGGAATTAAGCCTTTTATTTTATCTAAACCCCCCATAGAACTCATAGATTTAACCTGTTCAATAACATCTTCCAAACTTAGTTTTCCTTCTTCAAGTCTTTTTTGTAATTCTTCCTGTTTATCTTCATTAGTAGCTGACTTGATTTTTTCAATTAAACTTTGCAAATCCCCCATTCCCAAAAGTCTTGAAAGAAAGCTTTTTGGATTGAATTCTTCTATATCATTTATTTTTTCACCTGTTGTTATGAAATAAACTCCTGCTTCAACTTCTGCACATGCTGTTAAAGCTCCACCTGCTTTTGCAGTTGAATCCATTCTTGTAATAATTACCCCAGAAATATTCAAAGCATTCTTGAATTCTTCAGCTTGCTTTTTTGCTGCCTGTCCAATATCAGCAGGCATAACTAAAATTGTTTCAGTAGGTTTAGTTTCTTTTCCTAATTCTTTTATTTCTTTAACAAGTTCTTTATCTAAATTATGTCTTCCTGCAGTGTCAATTAAAACTAAATCATAATCTTTTAATTTTTTTGATTTTTCTAAATCTTTCCAGGTTTTTACTGCATCGTTTTCATTCATGTCAACAAAAACATTCAAATGGTTTTTGTCTGCAAGTTGTTTTAATTGTTCTTTTGCTGCTGGTCTGTGGACATCTAAACCAACAAGTGCAACTTTTTTACCTCTTTTTGCAAACCAGTTTCCAAGTTTTGCAATTGTTGTTGTTTTTCCTGCACCATATAAACCGAGAAGCATAATTCTATTTTGTTTTTTAGAATCCAGTTTTAATTGTTTATACTCCCCAAGAATTTTTGTTAATTCATCATGAAGTAATTTAATTATGTGCTCTTTTTTTTCAATTTCCTTTATTCTTTCATCTACTGCAGCCTTTCTTATTTTATCAGAAATTTGCTTTACTAAAATCAAGTTTACATCTGCTTCAATTAGTGCTCTTTGCAGGTCTCTTATAATCTGGTCAACAAGGTTTTTATCAAGAAATATGGCATTCGCTATTTTATCTGTTGCTTTTTTTAGTACCTGTCCTAATCTTTCTAACATTGCGATTGATACGCTTCGGCAATTTGCAATTCTCCGAATTGTATATATTTTTGTTGTTTTTAGAAGTAAGATAAAGGTTATTAAGTTTTTGGGTTAAAAATTTCATCTATAATTCCGATATTTTTTATTTTTAAATCTGCAAAAGTGGGATATCTATCTGCTCCGGAATAGTAAAATCTTATTTCATTTTTACTCATGGGAATTGCACCACAACCAAAAATTACATTTGGAACTTCTGGAGGATAAATTCCTTTTCCTGTTTCCAAATCAAGTTCGGGTTTCATCAAAGGTTCTTTTGAACGTTCTAAAATTTTTAGTGGGTTTTTCTCATCCACAAATATATACCCTATGCTGTAAATATTGCTTTGTTTTTGTGCTCCATGATAAAGCATAAATAAACAATTTCCATATCTCTCATGTTTCATTCTAATTGGAGGGGTATTTACTCCTACTCTTGCATTTTCCCATTCATTATTTGTTGGAGATAAGAAGTGTTTGAATTCACCTATCTCTAAACGATCTAGATTTTTTATCTGGGCTATTTGTGCTCCAGGGGTTTCTTCTAAATTAGATGTAAATGGTCTGTCTATAATAAAGTGGTATTTGGAGTTTTTAAGTAATAAAGCATTTTTGTTTTCTTCCTTATTGTCCAAAATAATTTGTCTGTCATAATAAGATTTGAAATCTTTTGTTTTTGCTAAACCTGTTCTTATAACATTTTTATTACTTTCTATTCCTTTATATGCAGTGAAGGTTATCCAATATTCATCTTTTATTTTAGTTATTCTTGGATCTTCTGTTGCCCTTATAGCATCTTTATCTAAACCAATAAATGGTTTTTTTTCTAATTTAAAATTTTCTCCATCTTTACTCCATGCTAAATATAAGCAACTGAAACAATTATTTTTTGAAAGTTGTCTTACAGTGTATAATAATCCTATCTTATTTTTATAAATAAATGCAGCAGGATTTCTAATTGACGAATATCCTTCTTTCAAAGGATTTGCTGTAATTTTTCCAAATTTATGAACTTCTATGGGGGTTAGAATTTCTTCTAAATTGGAATTTCCTTTTGAACTGGAGGAAGGTTCTTCAGCTCCCATTGTAAAATTAGTGTCTTTTCAGAGTTTTTAAAGGTTTATTATCTGGTTAAAGGGGCATTATTGGGGGTTGGAATTATGTGTTTTTTAGAGTATAAATCCTCCAAAATTACAGAAATGTTTTTAAAATGTGTTCATTTGGTAGAATTATGAAAAGAGGAGTTGTGTTTGGAATTTTATTTATTTTAGGATTTATTTTAATTTTAAATTTTGTTTCTGCTGGATTATTTACTGGAAAGGTTGTTTTGAATAGTGATGGTTGGACTCCCTGGTTAGATAGAGATAATCCAAGTGCGAAAGGAGATTATGAAACTTTAACTGATTTTGTTTCTTCAGGGAAATCATGTGAAGAACCTTCTAGAATTGAATGGAGGGCAGTGAATGGAGAGAAAATCTTGCAGACAACACACTACAACGAAAAAATTGGATTTTATTGTTTAAATTCTGAAAACTCTCAGGGATGTTTAGATTATGAAGTTAGGTTTTATTGTGGAGAGGAATCTGAACCTATTTGCAATGATCCTGATGGCGGGAAAAATTACGGAGTTGCTTCAACAGTTACTATTACCCAAAATGGGGAAGATATTAATGGAAAGCCTGATTATTGTTTTTCTTCTTCGGGTTCTTTAGCAGGTTATGTTGATGAGGCTTATTGTGAAAATGGGGAAATAAGATCTGGTTCTTATAAATGTCCATATGGCTGTAAAAATGGAGCTTGTTTACCTAAACCTGTCTGCGGAAACGGCATTTGTGAAACAGGTGAAGAATGTGATACAGGAAACCCTTCTGATTCTGATGGGTGTTCATATTTTTGTGTAGTTTTAGTTGGATGGGTATGTA
>CAZWUT010000083.1:0-3435 GCA_964636765.1 Candidatus Woesearchaeota archaeon
AGTTTTGCATGCTGTTTTAATCCAACAAAACCTCTTTTTCCGGGACTTCCCTGATGTGCCAAAATAACAACTTTTGCTTTTTTTCTTTTTAATTCAGAAATTGTTTTTGAAGATTCTTTAATTCTTTCAGACATTAAAATTTTGCCTTTTTTAAAATCTGAATTTAAATCAGACCTCAAAATAACTGTTTTATTCTTAAAATCAAAATCAGAAAGGGTCTTCATTTTAGATTTTTAATTTGTGGAGATAATTAAATGAAGCTAATGCTGCTTTTGCACCCTCGCCTGCAGAAACCACTATTTGTTTAACAGGTATATCTGTGACATCTCCTGCAGCAAAAATTCCTTTAACACTTGTCATATTTTCATCATGTGTTGCAGTGCTTCTGAAAATCATTATTTCCCCCCATTTATTTTTTTTTATAATATTACAAAAATCACAACCAGGAACAAGTCCAATTTCAACAAAAATTCCTTTGCATTTTAATCTGTATTTTTTACCCTGGCTTTCGTATCTTAATCCTTCAACAAAATCCTTTCCTAAAATCTCTGTTGTTTTTGCATTATTTATTACACATATTTTCCTGTTTTGCAGAACTTTATCACGGAGATATTTTTCTCCTGCAAGAGATTTATTTATATTAACTATAAAAACTCTTGGAGAATATTTTGCTAAGAATAATGCAGCTTCAAGTGCAGAATTTCCAGCTCCAATAACAGTTGTTGTTTTTCCCTTATACAAAGGAGCATCACATGTAGCACAATAGCTTAAACCTTTATTTTTCATTTCTTTCTCTCCGGGAACTTCAAGTTTTTTTGCTTTTTTTCCAGAAGCAATTATAACTGCTTTTGATTCAAAATTTTCTTTACGGGTTTTAACAGAGATTGTTTCACCATGTTTTTTTCTTACATCCAAAACTTCATCCTGTTTTATTTTTATTTTATAATGTTCCATATTTTCCCTGAATTTATTGACCAAATCAGGACCTGTCATTACATGGACTCCGGGATAATTTGCAACTTCAGAACTCCAGACCATCTGCCCCCCCATATCAAGACTTATTAAAAGAAAGTTTAATTTTTCTCTGGCTGCATAAATTGCAGCAGTCATGCCTGCAGGACCAGCACCAATAATTATTAAATCATACATTTTATCTCAAAGTTTTAATTAAATCAACCATACGACTTGAATATCCCCATTCATTATCGTACCAGGATAAAACTTTCAGCAAATTTCCGGATTCCCCAATCATTTGTGTAGATAAAGAATCAAAAATTGATGAATGAGGGTTTTTTATTACATCTGATGAAACCAATTCATCTTCACTATATTCCAAGATTCCTTTTAATTTTCCATTAGCAGCTTTTTTAATTGCTTCATTAACTTCACGAATAGTTGTATTTCTCTTTAATTCCACAACAAAATCAACAATGCTCCCGCAAGTAACCGGAACTCTCATTGCTAAACCATCTAATCTTCCTTTTAATTCAGGGATTACTATTTCAACTGCTGAAGTTGCGCCTGAAGTTGTAGGAATTATATTTGCAGCTGCAGCACGTCCACGACGCATTTTTTTATGCGGAACATCAAGAATTTTCTGGTCATTTGTATATGCATGAACTGTTGTCATAAATCCTTTATTTATCCCAAAAGAATCATTAAGAACTTTTACAATTGGTGCCAGACAATTTGTTGTACATGAAGCCATGGAAATTATTTTATGTTTTTTTGATAAATCTTTATCATTTACACCCAAAACAACAGTTACATCAACATTTTTTCCTGGAGCTGAAATTAAAACTTTTTTTGCTCCAGCATACAAATGCCTGCCTGCTCCTTTTTTATCACAGAAAATACCTGTTGATTCCAAAACAATATCAACTCCTAATTTTTTCCATGGAAGTTTAGCAGGGTCGCGTTCAGCAAAAATCTTTATTTTCTTGTGACCTATTTTTATAAAATCAGGGCCTGCTTCAACTTTTTTATCATATGTTCCGTAAACTGTGTCATATTTAAGCAGATATGCAAGGGTTTTTGTGTCTGTTAAATCATTTATTGCAACAAAATTAACATTTCTTTCAAGACCTATTTTTAATACAGCCCTTCCAATACGACCTAATCCATTAATAGCAACTTTCATTTTTCCTCTTTTATACCTGTAAAACCTAATGTAAATTAATAAATGTTTCTATGAGGAGATTATTTCTTTGGTTTTTTATTCCTCTTCTTTTGTATAAAACTCCATGGGACATAAATAATAATGAAAGGTAATAAAGTATTTGAGAGATTCCTAAGAATCATTTCAAAGAAGGAAGTCGGAGGATACGGTCCACAAAAAGTGCCGCTTATAAGATATTTGTTATATGATTTATAATCTTCAACCCCCTGATATTGTGACATGTAAGATCTGCAGGTATATGTTGGATGACCACTATTCATCATCCCAAAGTTACTGGCAATCAAAATCCATATCAGGACAAAAATTACTGCTACTATTATTTTCCAGATAGTTGGTTTGAAATTCATATTTTAATGAAGGGTTAACCTCTTTTATAATTAGAGTAAGTGGAAAAGATCAATTAGACAGATGGTTTAAATTGGTTGGAAGTTCAAACCAATTATATGTTGAGAAATACAATAATTTCAAAAAGTAAGATTTATAAGCAATATTATGATTCTTTTTTAGTAAAGCAGGGTGGAGAAGTCTGGAGTTCTCGCGGGGCCCATAAGCGAATCGTAGGATTCTCATCCTACACGATTTATCGCATAGGAAACCCCGAGGTCGTGTGGTTCAAATCCCACCCCTGCTATGAAGATTTTAAAGGTTTCTGATATAAAAAATAATGTCATTTATAATAAACCTTAAAAGCATATCCTTTATTTATTTTTAATGGAGTTATATCTAATAAGACACGGACACTACTCCCATGAGGAAAATCAAAAAGATGGCTCTCTTACTGAAAAAGGTCGGGAGCAAATTAAAAGATTAGGGCCTAGATTTTCATCTGAAAATCTAAATTTTAGAAAAATCTATTCTTCAACAAAAAAAAGGGCGATTGAAAGTGCCCAGGTTTTTTGTAAAATGAATGGTATTGAAAATATTGTTTTTTCAGATGAATTGGTTGAGATAAGAACAGGGGAGGAGGTTGAAGAGGTAGTTGAAAGAATGAAAAGATTTCTTAATGAGATTAAATCTGAGTTTAATGGAGGTTCTTTTGGCATATTTACTCATTGTTTTACAATTAAATATTTGTTAAATTCTCTTGAACCTGACCCATATAGAACAGTGTTGCCCCATGCAGGAGTAGCTTTGTTGGATTATTCAGGTGAGACTCAAAAAATCTTAGATTATAATCCTGATAAACATTTAAAGAATATTGAGAGTTATTGATAAAAATATAACACAAACCTTTAAATTCTCAAAATCTTCTATAT
>CAZWUT010000084.1:0-3408 GCA_964636765.1 Candidatus Woesearchaeota archaeon
TTATGTCCGCATTTTTCCAGATTTTTTTTCTTTTTTCAGAATTTACTGCCCCTGTAAATAATTGCATGTCTGCAAAAAGTTCCGGAAGAGTTTCCTTAAAGGTTTTTAATTGCTGTTCAGCAAGGGGTTTTGTCGGAGCAAGAAATAACACTTTTTCTCTGGGAAATTTTTTCATTCTATCAATAGTTAACATTATCGAAATTAGTGTTTTTCCAAGTCCTGTTGGCAAAACAACAAGGCAATTTTCCATTGCGCAGCTTTCAAATATTTTTTGCTGATATTCTCTTGGTTTTGTGTTTTTCAAGAATTCCATTTTTTGTTTAAAGATGGTTTGATTATAAAATTTTTGGAATTAAATTAATAAAAAACTATATGCCATTGCAATTAATGTTAGTATTGCAAGGAAACTCCATAGAACTAATTTTCCAAAGAAAATTTTGTTTCCGTCTAAATTTGATATTGGAATCATGTTAAAGAATGCATACCATATGTTTATTTTTGCAAAAAGGGGATATCCTGCCAAATAAAAAGCAAGACCCAAAATTAAATTTACAAATATTCCTGTTGCAGCAATATATCCCATATCATCTTCAGTCATTTCTGAAAAAGAATACATGCCATGTCTTCTTGCAGCACGATAAGTTTTTGCTTTTGCTTCAAAAACCAAAGAAGCCATCCATATGAATCCATTAAAAGGCATTAAAATTATTCTTGAAATTAGAGGTATAAATGCTCCTGCAGGAAAACCTTTTTTAAAATGCTGTTTTGGTTTGTATCCAAATCTTCTGAATTCCCATATTTTAATTTCTATTTCTGAATCAAGGTAAAATGCAGTTATTTTTTTTGCAATGGTGTTTGACATTAAAACAATGAAAACTCCAAGAAGAACAAAAAGGAATAAATTCAAGTCCTGGGCAAGAGTGATTGAAAAAGCAAGGATTATAGTTATTATTATTGTTACTGCAAATTCTTTTTTATTAAACATGTTCTTTTAACAGAAAGATTTTTTATAAAGTTTGTTATGGTTTGTTTTTTTAATTTAAAGTATTATGAATTATAACTATTTTTGTGACGAAATATTTATAAACAAGTTTGGATTAAGTTTTTTATGAGAGTGAAGAAAATTACTGATGTTATTGGAACCAAAGTTTACACTGATTCAGGAGATTTTTTTGGTGAAATTGAAGAGGCTAATCTTTCTGAAAATAAGATTGATGGCTGGAGAATCAGGGTTGGAGGAAGTGTTCTCTCTTTAATTGGTGGTGCAAGAGGGGTTATTATTCCTCATAAGTTTGTTAAAGCAATCAGTGATATTTTCATTATCAATAAAACAACTTTGCCAAGTCAGGATTCAGATATTGATGAAATTCCAGAAGATTTGATATAAGTTGCAATAAATAAAAAGAGGACTAGAAACCAAAAGGTTTTTTAGTGTAATTTGATTAGATAAAACATGGCTACAGAAACAGTTTTGCAGACACCTGTCTTAACGAAGTTTGTATACCCTTTTTTACTGATTTTTTTCATAATCTTTGTAATTCTTGAAAAGTCCAAACTATTTGGTGAAGATAAAAAACAAATTAATGCATTGGTTGCTTTTGTTATTGGATTAATTTTTGTAAGTGCTGCTTATCCAAAACTTGTTGTTGGAAATATGATTCTTTTTCTTACAATTGCAATTGTAATTGTATTTGTAGTTTTGCTTCTTTGGGGATTTATTATGGGTGAAAAAGGAACAGATGTTTTTACGAGCGCTCCAAAAGGGATTAAATGGGCGATTGGAATTGCTTTAATAATTGCAGTTACTCTTGCTGTTATCTGGGCAACAGGAATTGGTTTTGGAATTTTTGAGGATTTTTTTAGAAATAATTCTACCTTTTGGACAAATGCATTATTTATTATAGTTATTGCAGCTGCATTGGCGGTTGTTCTAGTGAAAACAAAATCATCATAAAGAGGTAAATTTAGAAACATATATAAATAAAAATTTCTATAAATTAATATGATAGAGGGATTAACATTTTTGGCATCTTATGGATCTTTTGGAGGGGGTGCTCTTGGAGATCTTTTTGCACAATGGGAATCTGCAGGAATTTTTACATATATGCTTCCATTTCTTTTGATTTTTGCATTAATTTTTGGACTATTAATGAAACTTAATATTTTTAGTGATAAAGAAAAAAAACCTATGAAAGGAATTAATGCAATTATTGCACTGGCAGTTGCATTAATGGCTTTGCAGTTTAATGTTGTTTCAATTTTCTTTTCAGAAATTTTTCCAAGAATGGGTGTTGCTTTGGCTTTAATTCTTGTAATTCTTATTTTGGGTGGTCTTTTTATTCCTACAAATAAAGAGAGCAATTGGTTTATGGTAACTTTAATTATAATTGTTTTTGGAATTATAATTGTTGTGGTTTATAATTCTATAAGTGCATTAGGATATGGGTTTGGCGGAGGTTTTTCATATTTCTGGAGTCAGTACTGGGGAATTGTTGTTTTTCTTCTTGTTGTTATTGCAGTAGTGGCTACAACATCTTCTAAAAAAGACCCTCAAAGACCAAAAGTTTCTAATATTCTTTCAGGTCTTTTGGGTGGTGAGTAAAAATCTTTTTTTAAGAAATTTTTTAATTATTTTTTAGAATGAGTTTTATGTTTTTTTGCTATTTCTGGAAGAACTTTTGAAAATGATTCCTGCATCATTTCCATTTCTTTTTTTGTATTTTCAATATCTTTTCCATATGAACCAATTTTTTCTAAAATTGTAATCTGTAATTTATCAATCATTGTCTCAATTCTTTTTATTCTTTCATTATTGTTTACGATTTTAGTTTCTGCTAAAGTTGCAAATTCTGTAAGAGAATTCAATTTTTTTTCTATTTTTTGGATTTTTTCCTCAAAAACCTGTTCTGCAATTTCAATAATAGTATCTGTGTCATAGCCCCCTCCTGTTTGCTCATAACCCTCTGGGTATTGTTCATTTCCATATTCCTGCGGAGAGTAATAATTTTCATCTTGTGGTTGAGGAGGATAAAATTGTTCCTGAGCCATTTCCTGAGGGGTATATATTTCTTCAGGAGCCTGGCTTAAATCCTGGGTTTTTGGAACATAAAAACTTCCTTGGCCTGGGCGGGGAGGTGTAAGGTCGTGCGGCATTTCACCATAAGATTCTTTAGAAACAGCTTCTTTTATCTTTTCTCTCTGAAAAGCATCATTGATTTCTTTTGGAGAAATTCCCTGCTCTTTCAGTTTATTTGTAATTTGTTCTTCGACCATGCCTTCTTTTTTCATTACTTTTATTTGATTGGAAACACTCATCAATATTTACAAGTTTTAAGTACTTTTTAATTTTTCTTTTTATAAATTGTCAAGGGGCTGAAACATTTTTGCCTGCTTTTTCAGTATTTCTAA
>CAZWUT010000085.1:0-3362 GCA_964636765.1 Candidatus Woesearchaeota archaeon
GCTTTTTTCCAAGGCCATTTAATTTTTATCCTGACATCAGAAAACGCACTGAAATAAATGGTTGCGAATAAAACCCAAAAAACAACCCAAAAAATTATCCAACCTCCAAGGAGTCTTTTTTCTGATTTTAATTTTTCTTTTTTCATGATGTTTTCCTCCTTTTAATCTGAAAAAGGCTTTTGGATTTGACAGTTCAGAATTGTTCTTTTTAATTTAGCAGAAAAATAAAAAGATTCTTCATTTTCTAACCTAAAATTTTTAGCTGCCCCTTCCAAATAAAAATCTGCTTCCCACATCCACCAAAGGTTTTCAATAGCTTCAAGATCATACTTTCCAGAATTAGTAGAAGATGCTTTGGTAACAATTGAAATTCCTTTGGCTTTTAAATTTCCATTAGAATATTTCTTTCCAGACATCACCAAGACCACATTAATTGAAAGGTCTGAAGGAAGCCCTGCTTCTTCTCCGCTTTGATAAGATTCTTCAAAAATTGAAAATTTGCCATCATCCCCAATGATATAACCTCCGGCCCCGTAAACTACAATTCCTTGTACTTCTTCTTTAATTTTTATTTTTCCAGAAGCAGTTTGATCATATAAAGTAATTGTAGATCTTAAAGGAAGCCCCTCTAATTCAGAAGCATCTGAAGAAGCAGAAACAACTTCTCCTTCTGCACTATATACCCCAGAAAGAACAGGAGGATTATCTCCTTCATAAACAGGCATTCCAGATTCATCAATTGCATTTTTCACAGAAGGGTTTTCGAGATATTCTTCTGGAGAATCAAAACCGTCTTTCTTTGATTCACGAAAAGATTCTTTTTCACAAGATGCAAATAAAAGAACCATCACAACTAAAATAAATTTTTGTTTTTTCATGATAGTAAAAGATTAATGAATGTTAGTAAATACTAATTAAATTGATTTATTTCAAAGAAAAAGTCCAAAATTTGCGGTAATTCCTCCGAAATTAATTTTTGAGTCTAAAGGAACCGTCGAGAAATCAATTTGCCAGAAAAAATGACGAATCTTCATTCCCACCCCAATTTTAGCATAAAAAGAATCTGCTTCATTCCGGATATTATAATGTTCACCATCTTTATTGTCAAGTGAATCTTCAATTTTCTCAACAAAAGAAGCATAACCTGCTCCCCCACCCATGTAAAGAATCGTTTTATTCTTTGAAACTCCAAAATATCCTGAAATATCAACTGAAGCAAATCCTAATTTAAATTTAGGGTAATGTTTTAAAGAACCATATTTCGGCAATTGAGCTTTTGTAATTGAATAAGAAAAGTTTGCTTCAACTCCCCAAGATTTTCCCCAATAACCAGAAGTAATTCCAAATTTTCCATAAGGGTTTGAATAAACTTCATTTACATCCTTATCCCAAAAACTTCCAAAACCAATGTTCGGACCAATAATAAATCCAAGATGATCCCTTTTCTCTTTTACTTTTTTTAATTCAACGTGATAGACCTCTTCCTTTTCTTCCGACAGTTCAGAAGAAGATTCAGCTGCCTGTTTTTCTTCTTCTTTTTCATAATCTTTCAGAGGGAAGATTTCTTCTTTTCCGTTCCTAAATTTAATGAGAACGACTTCTGAAAGTTTTTCTCTGCGTCTAAAACCTTCTGGATCATCAGAAAGATTGAAAAAAAGATTCCCTTCATATTTGTCAATCTCTAATACTTTTCCTACAATTTTAGTTCCATTTCTCATAAGAATAGTATCCTGTTGAGAAAAAACATCTGCATCTATAAAAAATGCAAAAAATACTAATAAAATTAAAACAAATTTTTTCATGATATTATAAATTTAGTTTGACAAAATTATTAAATGATTAAAAAAACCTTCTCAAAAAGAAGAGAGAAGGTTTTCATAAAAACAGAGAACTAATCAGGAATTTTCACCCCTCTTATAAAAAGATTGTCTGCATTGAATTTTTCATCCCTAGTGTCCGGAGTAAAATTTCCTTGTTTCTGGGTTGCTAAACCAAATTTAATGATATTTGGAAATTCCAGATAATCCAATGGAACAGAATAGCTCAAAACATTGTAAGAAACTATTATTTGCCAGTTAAATCCCCCTATAAAAGAAGTTGCTGATTCAACAACGTAAATATCTCCGAACACATCCTTTAATAATAAAGATGTTTGATAACAATTTAATGCACCTATTGGAATTGAAATAGAATCAACCCACATTGGCTCTGAAAATAAATCAGGGGACCAAATAGTATCGTATTCAATGTCCTTACACAATACAATACTTCCATTTCCTTCCTGAGAACCTATCTGATTAATACTAAAACCTTTTCCTAAATCCCAACCAATTGAAGCATAATAAGGAGAATTTCCAGGATTATTGCAATTTTCAAAGAAATATTCTGTATGAATCTTTATTGTATCATGAACTACAACTGTCTCGCCACTACATACAGTATCCCTTAAAAGTTCATAGTCATCTGCATAAAAAATCCAAATATTGCACAAGTCTCCATATGGGATGACATCAGATGTTAAAACAGGGGTCCTGCCATCGCAAACAGTGTCCTGACCTGCAACATATTCAATATTTTCAATTTCATAATACCATGTTCTCAAAACACAATATTCGTCCAGAGGCTCATCATAATACCAAAATGAAGGCGCATGCCAACCGGGAATAACTACAAAGCAAAAAGGTCCTGAAGCTCCTGAAAGGGAACCGTTTTCATAGACTTCTATGCTCAAACAATTACCTTCTTGGATAAAATTGAAAGTATAAACATAAGAAACACCATCCTTGCCATCTTTTCCATCTTCTCCGTCGTGAAGATAAATATCCTCCTTACAAGATAAAGCAATAAAGTAAATTACTGCTAAAACAGATAAAAATTTAATTAAATTTTTCATTTTAATTTCCTCCTATTTAATTTTTAGATTAATTATTTTTTATCAAGATTAACTTTAACCCCCACCCCTGTTGGAGAGACTATAAAATTCCCTTCAAGATTGTGAAAGTGCCATGCTCTTCCAAACTCAAAAATACTGGCAGCAGCTAAAATCCCGGAATTTATGCGCAAACAAAGGATGATTTTTGAAAGCTGTTCAGCATCAGAATTATCCCTATCATCATAATATTTTGGATGACCAACTGCTTCTGATAATGTATAAAGTGTGGCAGAACCTCCTCCAAAGATTACACCGCGCCAGAAACAATTTTCAGCTTTTTGTCTATAGGGGTTTGGAACATATTCTGCAAAGTGGTATTTTGCTCTAAAAAGTTCATAAGCTTTTTCAGAACCCTGATTTTCATACAACCAAAGCAAATCTTTAATTGAAATCTTTCTTATTTTAAGAGTTACTGGTTCCAAAAATTCGG
>CAZWUT010000086.1:0-3315 GCA_964636765.1 Candidatus Woesearchaeota archaeon
AAAAATTAGTTTTATTCATACCTCAATGCATCAACAGGATTTACTTTCATTGCTCTCAAGGCTGGTACAACTCCTGAAATTGCACCAGTCAAAGTTGCAAATGCAATACATCCTACAAATAAAACAGGCGGGAAAGCGGGCTGTAAAAAACCGTAACCAACATTTTCTAAAATCTTCCCTCCTATTGAACTTAATACCCAACCTAATCCTGCCCCCAAACAACCGGCAACAAATCCCAAGAAAGAACTCTCAAATAAAAATACATTAAAAATTTCAGAATTTTTTGCGCCAATAGATTTCATAATTCCAATTTCTTTTTTTCTCTCAAGAACAGAAGTAATCATTGTATTTGCTGTATTAACTGCAGAAACTAAAACTGAAATTAAAGCAATCAAAATAACAAAACCAACAATCATATTTAAGATATTCATATACATCTCAATCATTTCTCCAAAAGACTGAACAAAATAATCTTCCTTTCCTTCTTCTAAATCCCTCTCTTTTCTTAAAGATTTTTCAATATTTTCAACAATCCCGTCAACATTGGAAATATCAACTCTTGCAACAATCCAACCATAACTTAAAACTTCATCAGAATAAAGATTTATCATTGTTTCTTCTGTCATATAAATCTGCGCATCATCCTGAGGACTTCCAACTGCTTCATAAAAACCTAAAATCTTAAATTTCTCTCCCTGAATTTCAATTTTTTCTCCAAGAGAATATCCATTTGAGAAAATTTTATCATCAAACACATAATTATACCCCAAAGCAACTCCGGTATCGCCATCCATTAATTCACGTCCCTGATAAATATCCAAACCAAAAGTTTCCATAACTAAAGGTTTATCAGGATCATATCCAAAAACCAAAGTATAAACAACTTCTTTATCTTTTCTGACTTCTGCAGCTTTAAAATAACTTCCTGAAACTTCATAAACTCCTGAAGCTCTTTTAATGGCTTCCAAATCATCATCAGTTAATTTAAAAGTTGTATCTAACCCAGCCATAGATGTTCCGCTCTTTGGTTGAATTATAACCTTATCTGCAGTTCCTTCAGATGTAAATTCTTCAACATAAGCATATAATCCAAGCCCATAACTAATAAAAATAAAAATTGTTGTAATTCCAACAAGAATCGAGATTATTGTAAAAAAGCTTCTTGTCTTTCTCTGCCTGAGGTTATTCAATGAATATTTTATTGATTCTGTTTTCATATTACCTTCTCAATGCCCCCAATTTGAGTGACTATCAGCGAAGTAGTCTGGAGGTGCTTAATTATTCCTTTCATCCCCTAAGTGCCTCCACTGGATTCTGTTTAGCTGCCTGCATTGCCGGAACAATTCCTGCAAATGCTCCTATTAAAAAACTTCCAAGCAAAGTAAAAAATATTAAAATAAAATCAACCTGAAATCCAATTTCAGAACCAATCCAACCATTAATTCCCAAAGTTCCGGCATAACCAACTAAAACTCCAAACACTGCCCCCAAAAATCCTCCAATCAAACCTAAAAACCCTGATTCAATAAAAAATTGCAAAAAAATCTGAGAATTTCTCGCACCAATTGCTTTCATAATTCCAATTTCTTTTTTTCTCTCAAGAACAGAAGTAGTCATAGTATTTACAATGCCAATTGAACCAACAATTATTGAAATAGATGCTATAATTATTATAAAAGCCTGTATCCCTCCTAAAACCTGATTAACCTGTTCCAAAGAAGATTCAGGAGTTGAAATTTCAAAATCTTCTTCACCAATTTTAACACCTCTTCTTTGTCTCATTAATTTTGCAATATCTTCTTCTGCTTTATCCATTAAATCTTTATTTTTAATCTTTGCTTCAATTAAATCAACATTTTCCCCATAATTTATTAAATCATCTAATTCATCATCATACATAAAAACAGTCCAATCATACATAAAACTGCCTTTTTTCTTTAAAATTCCAACAACCTCAAATTCAACACCATTAATTAAAACTTTTTTCCCTGGAAGAATCTCCCTTCCAAAACCATTTGTATTTCCATTTTTAAAATTATTTCCTAAAACAACTTTCTTATAATCTCCACTCTTCAAAAGTCTTCCTCTCTCTGCCTCAACATCATCAAAAATTTCATAAACTTCCTTTTCATAACCTTCCGGAATTGAAAGAGCAGAACCAACACCTAAGATATCATTATATTCTAAAGTTCCTGTCCTAATATTTCTTCCAATTGCAAAATCCACAACACCAAGTCTATTTATTGCATCAGCATCTTCTTGAGTTAAAGGATTAACAGCACCTGAACCAGGAGCACCATAATTCAATCCTCCTGCCTGGATAGTAATAACCTCAGTATTGCTGGCACCAAATTGTGATGTAACTGCAACTTTCATTGCATTTCCTAAAGTTATCAAAGAAACTACAGCGAGAATTCCAATAAAAATTCCTAATAAAGTTAAATAACTTCTGATTCCTTTTTTCCTTAAATTCCTTAATGCAAATCTGAAGTAGTTCATTTTTTCCGCTCATCCTTCTTCAAAACTTTTTTAATCTCCTTTACAAAACCATTTTTCTTCCTGGTAACTTTCTCAACTTTACCATCCTTTAACCAATAAACTACCTCTGCATATTGTTTTGCTAAATCAGGGTCATGAGTAACCATAACAATTGTTTTACCTTCTTTATTAAGCTGTTTTAAAACATCCATAACCCTCTCACCGGTTTTTGTATCAAGATTTCCAGTAGGTTCATCAGCTAAAATAACATCAGGGTCATTTGCCAGAGCACGTGCAATTGCGACTCTTTGTTGTTGTCCGCCAGAAATCTGATTCGGATAATGCCCTGCCCTGTCTAATAAGTCAACTTTTTTTAATAATTCCAAAACCCTATCTTCACGCTCATCTTCATCATAACCCTGCAAACTCATAGGCAATGAAATATTTTCTTTAACTGTTAAAGTAGGAATTAAATTAAATTGCTGAAAAATAAATCCAATCTTTTCTCCTCTAAGCTGTGCTAAATCAGATTCAGCAAAAAGGGAAATATCTTCTCCTTCTAAAAAAATATGCCCTTTTGTTGGTGTGTCTAAACTTCCCACTAAATTCATTGCTGTACTCTTCCCGCTTCCTGAAGGTCCCATAATAGCTACAAAATCACCTTCATAAACATCTATATCAAAATCATCAACAGCTTTCACAACTGCTTCTCCCATAAAATAATGCTTTGCAACATTATGCAAATGGATGATTGGTTTCTTTTTTTTATCACCGGTTTTCATTATAGGAATAAATAAAATTATTATTTAAATGCTTTTATCTCCTCTTAACAAACTC
>CAZWUT010000087.1:0-3249 GCA_964636765.1 Candidatus Woesearchaeota archaeon
TTTTGATTATAAAATTAACAAAAAAATCTATTTCCTTTTTATTTGTCCTTCCCCTCAATTTAGGATAAATGTCTTTTTCCCAACTAACAAATTTAAAATTAGAAAATTCTTCAATAGGGTTGCTAATATATGGAAGAGTATTTACAAAAGATTTACTATTTTTTATCATTAAACAAAAAAGAAGTAATTATTAATAAATGTTTAGAAAACTCTCTATTTGTACTTCATATAAATTATTCCTTCAGAAAAATCTGAAGCGGGAGGGGGATTAGAAGTCCCAAAAAGAATCCTATCTTGCTTCTTTCTAGAAATTAAAAAATTTATGATAAAAGAAGAAAAAAATAATGAAACCCAATATTGGGAAGAAATCAGATAACCTCCAAGAGCAGCCATAATTAATCCAAAGGCAATTAAAAAAAATTCCGAGAACTTTCCCTTGAAAAATTTCTTAGAAAACATTTTGGTCTTAAATTTTCCTCTTCTTAACTTCCTTATTAAGCCATTTTTGCCAGCGACAAATGATTGTATCGATTTGGAGCCGTGAGAAAAAACCAAATTTACATTTTCCTCTTCTTAACTTCCTTATTAAGCCATTTTTGCCACTCAGGAAAAACCCTCTCACTTAAAGGAAGTCCTACTTCCTGAATTATTTCATCACAAATTTTATGAAAATTATGGTTTGAAAGAGTATTAAATTTTGCCTCAAGAAGATCAAAATCTTTTGTTTCTTCTGCAACACGAACAATTTCTTTTTTTATTTTAGCTCTTAATAAAATATTATCATAAACAGCATCCCAGTTTCCAGACCACCCCTTAACATTGGAGGCTATATCTTTTATAACTTCAGAATCCCCATTAATTAAATCTTCACTTGGCTCTATCTCATCTTTCTCAACATTGTACTTCATTAAATCCACAAAACCCTTTTCTCTTGAAGGGTCCTCTTTCCAGTGCTTTCTCACTTCTGAAATTTGCAATAATCTCCTCCATGAATGCAATCCATCAGGAGATTTAATAGGATTATTTATCATAATAATATCTGTAGCTTTAAATGAAGTTGCCGGGACCCCCAAATCATTTACAACTCTGTCAAAAACCCCGTAAGGTGAAGCGCCATGAATTGTTCCTGCAACAACATTTGCAAGTGCTCCAACCCTCATTGCCTCGTAAAGAGCCTTTGCTTCAACACTTCTAACTTCACCAAGAATCAAAGAACTATCCCCTAATCTCAAACTTGTCCTGATTCCATCATCAGCTGAAACTTCTGTTGTTGTTTTTAACAAAGCTGAACGGACTTTCATTCTTAAAATATTATAATTAAGTTTTCTCAAAGATTCAACAGGCAATTCCAAAGAATCTTCAATAACTATAATCCTATGTTTGGGAACAATTTCCAGCATTAAACTTCCTAATAAAGAAGTTTTACCTGAACTTCTTGTTCCAGCAACAAGCAAAGTTCTTGAACCATCAATTAAAAAACTAAGTAAGCCTGCTGATAAAGAATTAATCATTTTATTCTGAATAAACAAAGGGAGTGTCCATGGATTTTCTCTGTGTCTTCTTATTGAATAAGCCAGACCATCAGAAGATAAAGGCTCCTGGATTATTGCTATTCTTGCCCTTAAATTTCCAATTTCCAACTGGGTATCAAGAATTGGATTTGCTTCATCCAAAGGTCTTCCGGAAAGCATTCTGAATTTAGCTGCCCAGGAATCTGCATCTTCCTGACTCGGCAGGATATTTGAAGAGCACTCATCATACTTTTGATGCCTTACAAAAACAGGTGTTCTTGGAATTGGGGCATTTAATGAAATATCCTGTAAATTTTTATCCTGAAGCAAAACTTCAATTAATCCAAATCCAATTGTATGTCTGACTAAAATTGTTGAAAGCATGTTTAAATCTTCATAATTCAAACTAAGATTTTTGCTTTGAGCCAAATCCCTTATTAAATCTCTGGAAATATTAAAAAAAACCTGCCTTGTTCTCTCACTGTCTGTAAATTCTTCTTCACGGGGCTGGTGCTCAATTAAAACACCTCTGGCCAAATTCAAAAGAGAACCATAATCTTCTTTTAAAGAATGCTCAGGAGGATTAAGATGATAAATTAATTTTGACTCATTTTCATTTTTTAAAATAGTTACCAAAGATTTATCATAATCTCCGTTGGAAATTTCATACTGGTCAACAATTTCTGCGTCATCAGGCAAATCAGCAACAAGCCTTGTAAAACTAAAATTAGGAATTGTATCCGGTTTGAAAATCTTATGATAAATTTCTCTCTCTCCTTTTCTGTATCCTTCTAAAAAAGGTTTTGCAGAACGGATAAATTTTGTTTTTTCAAAAAGAACAAAAATCTTTTCCAGAAGATTAATGTAATTTTTTTGATCCTGGATATAATCTTCCTGCAAATCATTCAATAAAACTTTTGCTTCAATAATCCTTTTCCTCAACTCAGAATACGCTGCAAGAGGATCTTTCTTCAGCAAAAACAAAAAAGAAAAAACTTCATTATATCTTTGGGGGAAAAATTCGGAATAAGAACTTGCTAATTTATTTTGAGAGAGTATTTTTTCCTGTTTAATTAAAAAAACATAAAACTGGGCAACTTCCAAAAGATAAGAAGTTTCTTCAAAATCATAATTATAATTCTTTTGTTGAACAAAAACCAATCTTGAAACATTTGAATTCTCAATCAAAGCATCAATAGTCCTTTCCATTACTTCAGGATATTCTGAAACACTTGGAACATAAGGAGCCCCCAAATAATTAATATATAAAACATCCTCTCCTCCTTCCCTTTTAATTTCATGAGAATATAATTCTTCACCTTCTTCAAATTTCATTTTTCAACCTCAAAAAGTTTATGAACAAATTTCATACAAACATCACGAAGAACTGATTAAAAAAGTTTTGTGTGATAAAAATTATCCAATAAATTAATAAAAACAATTTTAAACTGATTTAACTTCAATATTCAATGGAAGAACAGGATTATGAATATCAAATAGATACTGAAACACCTGTTAAATTAAGGGATTTGGAAGAAAAACAAAGAATTTTGAAAGACAGGACATTATTAATAGGAAGAAATTTAATTGATTTAAAAGAAGAAACAAACTCAGATATGCTTGAAATAAAAAGAGATATTGAACTGATTAATAGAGTTTTGGAAAGATTAAAATCATTTTTAGAAAGTGCATCAGAGGAATTTTCAAAATTTGCAAGAAAAGAAGTCTTAGAAATACT
>CAZWUT010000088.1:0-3227 GCA_964636765.1 Candidatus Woesearchaeota archaeon
CTGGAACAAAATTTTCACGCTGAACTTTTTCAAAAGCATTTGCTATTTTTTCTGGAAATCCTTTTTCTTTCAGAGTTTGGAGGAGTTGAGGTTTTTTCATTTTATTATTTCATTTGTTTTGCTTGTTTCCATAATTCTTCAAAGAATTTTTCATATTGATTTGCTATCTTCTTATTTTGGATATGTATTGCACTTGGAATATCTTCCCAATTGATTATCACAACATTACCTCTGAATATAATAATTCCCTGAGGAAAATTAAAATCAGTAATCCTTACAATTTTTTTAAGAGAACTAATCCTGTCAAAATAAACTTTTTTAAAAATTTCTTCTGCTTCTTTATTTGCAAGAATTTTAACAGAAAGTCCTTTTTCTTGTCTTTTAAATCCAATCTTTTTATAAAAAATTTCAACTTGCTCATTTTTATGTTCTTCTCCAAAAGAAAAACTATAATATGTTTCTCCTTTTTTAGCAGTATCTATTAAATCAGTAAGAAAAGCAAAAATAGATTTTATTCCTTCAAAAAGTTCAACTGATTGTTTTTCCTGTTTTTGTTTTGATTCTAATAAAGGAATTAAATTTTCAATCTCTCTTTCTTTTTCTTTAAATATTGTAAGAATTTTTTTAGGATTAGAAGCTTGAAAGTATTTAGTTTTACCTTTAATAATCCAGCTCACAAGTGCTTTATTTTGTAAGGATTCTAAAATCTCATAAATCTTAGAATTAGGTACACCAGATTTTTTTACAATTGGTCCTGTTGTAATTGAACCTAATTCAAGCAAAGCCAGATAAACTTTACTTTCCCTTTCTGTTAATCCAATTTCTTTCAAAACTTTTGTTTCCATGAAATAAGAAGAGGTTTTCTTGTATATAAATTTTTCTATTACTACCTCTTTTTGGGGTAAATAAGTGTTAAAATCATTATATAGCAACCAAAAATATGGAAATATTTACACAATTAAAAGAAAGAACATCTCCTGGAATTGAGAACATTTTGAATATTATAGAAGGAGCTCCAAGAATGGATCTTTTTTTAGAAAAAATACCTTATCCAAAAAAGAAACTAAAAAATTCTGAAATCAAAATATCTGATTCAAGATTAATAAAATTAAGGGAAAGAGGAATGATTGGAAAGCCAAAAGCTTCTGTGTTTTTTTCAGATGAACCAAAATTACCTGCGTTTTTTACTGCTTCTTCTCCTTATGAAACAAGAGAACTAAAAGAAGGTCAATGTGGTAGTGCATTAGATTTAACAGCAGAAAAAGCAAAGATGCGTTCTATGGCGGAAGGAGTAGAAAGGTTTTGTTTAAGAAATCTTCATAAAAGAATTTTTGGAAGTTATGAGAAACTATCTAAAAATTATAAATTAGAAAGACCAGAGCTTTTTGGAATAGATGAAAAAACTAAATTTACATGGACAGAAGTTTTTAAGGCAAATACAAAAGAAAAAAATTATATTCCTTCCCAGTTTATTTATGTCCCCTCTAATTTTTCTGATTTTTTTAAAAATGAGCCAATAATAAAAATTCCTACAAGTAACGGAGCAGCTTATGGAGATTCTTATGAAACCGCTACATATAATGGGTTATTAGAGATTGTTGAAAGAGATGCAACAATAATTAGTTGGTTAGCTAAAAGAGACATTCCAAAATTGGAATTAAATACGCCAACTACAGAATCACTGGAAAAATATTTTAGAAAATATAATCTAAAATTAAATGTTTTTGATGTTACAACTGATTTGAATGTTCCTGTAATGATGACTTTAATTAAAGATGAAACTGGCTTTGGTCCATATATCAGTGTTGGAGCAGGTTCTTCTTTAAACCCAGAAAAAGCAACAATAAAATCAATTCTCGAAGCACAACAAGGAAGGATGTGGATAAGGTCTTCTTATTTAATTGAAGGAAAACCAAAAATTAATCCTTCAGATATTGTTGATATGAAAACAAGAGCTTTTTATTGGTATGATGAAAAAAAATCCCCCGGATTGGATTTTCTTATGAAAAGTGAAGATAAAAAGAAATTATCTTTAATTAATAATGTAGAAGGCAAGAGCCCCAAAGATAATTTAAAGATTATTGCAGATAAACTTCTGAAAAAAGACTATAATCTATTTATCGCAGATATTTCAACCAAAGATGTGAAAGAAGTTGGTTCAAGAGTTGTTAAAGTAATTTGCCCTGAGCTGCAGCCCTTTTATTTAAATGAAAATTATCCTGTTTATAGCAAAAGATTAAGAGATTATCTTAAAGGTTCAATAAATAAAATACCTCATCCAATAATTTAAAATGATAAAATCAATAGAAGAATTTGATAAAAAAACCTGGCTAGAGATTTATAATGAAAATCCAGATTTTGAAATTCCAGAAGTCTGGCACAGAATATTTTATAAAACATATCCAAGATTTGAACAAATAAAATTAGATAATAATAATATTGAAAACAGAGAACTAGAAAATCTTTTATTAAAAAGAGAATCAACAAGAGAATTTACTGGAGAGCCAATTAATTTTAATGATTTAAGTCATATAATCCAATTTTCATGTGGAAAAAAACCCCTTAATCCAGATAGAAGAATGTACCCTTCAGGAGGAGCAAGATATCCTTTGGAAATGTATCCTTTTATTTATAGTGTTAATAATTTAAATGAGGGAACCTACCATTATAATATTTTAGATAATACCTTAGAATGTTTAATAAAAGAAAAACCCCCTTTTGAAATCTTTTTTGGAGAGAATGTAAAAAATCCTTCTGCTGTTTTGTTAATAACTGGTGTTTTAGCAAGGTCAGAAATTAAATATCTTGAGAATGCATATAAATTTGCTTTAATTGAGTCTGGTCATATTGCCCAAAATATAAATTTATTATCTCAAGAAATGAGTATTGGAAATTGTTGTATAGGGGGGTTTGATAATAAAAAATTGATTAAACATCTTGATTTAGTAAAAGAAGAAGAAATCCCTTTATATGCAATAGCATTAGGACTACCCCAAAAAGAGGTAAATAAACAATATATAAAATAAAACCTTAAAATAATTACAATGGACTACGAAAAAATAATGGGATATACTCCTCAATCTTGCTGTGCCTCTGTTACAGAAAAATTAATTAATTATGGTAGTCAATCCTGTTGTGCCTCAACATCTAAATTAAAGGGAAAAGGAAATTCCAAATTAGAAGAAATTGCTAATCCTTTAACAATTAAGGATTTAATTAAACTAAAA
>CAZWUT010000089.1:0-3207 GCA_964636765.1 Candidatus Woesearchaeota archaeon
GCAATTTCAGGAAAACCATGAATCATATATCTTAAAATTCCTAGGGGGATTTCTGCAATCTGGTATTTTGTAAAAATTCCAACAGCTGCTGCAATTACACTTGCATTCCATACAAGAATAAATATAGCTCCCGCCCCGAATATTAATGAGAATAATAATGTAAAAATCATTACATAAACATTATTTTCCAGAATTGATAAGAATCTCATTGATTTTGTAGCTGCACCTGTTGAAGGGATATTTCCAAAAGAGTATTCTTTAATGCAGTTTTCCAGATTGCCTGGTTCATTAATCTGGCAATATGTCTGAATCTGAAAATTAAGCAAATTTGAATCCTGCAGAATAACATGCCAAAAAGAAAATGCAACAACAAATCCAAGGAACAGCATCATTAATGCTTTTATTGCATCACTATGAGCATGCCAAACCCTAAAGACTCCTTCAATTTGCTCATCTGTTTTTTCTTCTTTTCTTATTATAAAATACATAAAAGGAAGACTGAACATAATGCAAAAGGCAACAACAAGTATTCCCGAAGCTTTTGACAGACTTGGGTCATTTGAAAAAAACCAATGAACTAAAAGCAGGGCTAATGATGCATAAACTAATCCAACAAAAAACATCTTCCATGGATTTTTCTCACCTCTTTTTGGATTTATCAGGGATTCTAACATATTAGGTGTAAGAAGAATTTATTTTTAAATGTTCTTAGAAAAGATGTTTTTAATTATATAAATAGTTAAAAATGTCATCAATCCTTTTTTTTAATGGTTGGAGTTATTGGAAAAAATGCTGAAGACAGAGAAGCAGAAAGCAAAATAAATCTTTTGGAGAAAATAACAAAAGAATTTCTTTCTGAGAATGAAAAAATACCTTTTAGAATAATAAAAAATCTGGGAGATATTTACATTTATCCTGTTGATGAACCACTCAAATCAATCAGGATTTATCCAAGATTGAATTTAGTTTATGTGAATGATTTAGAAAATTTTAATTTTGCATATTTTTTGGCAGATAGATATGAAATTAAAACTAATGAACCATGGACCCTGAAAGAAAATTATGGGAAATAATCTTAAATTTTTTTCTCTTACTCTTTAATCTCAACCTTTTTATATTAATAATTATTGATTATTTTACAAGAAAAAGAGGTGAAAATGTTTGGTAAAGAATCAAGATTTAATAAAATTGTAAAAGATATAGAATCAATAAAAATTCAGGGTGCTTTAAATATTGCTAAGGCTGCACTTAAGGCATATTCTTTGTTGCCAAGCAAATCCTCAAAGAGAAAATTGCTTAATACAAGACCAACAGAACCAATGATGGAAAATGTTCTTGAAATGGCTGAAAAAGGCATATCCAAAAACCAAATATTAAAACATTTTTCAGAAGCTCAGGAAAAGATAAATCAGGAAGTTCTTAAATTAATAAAGAAAAAATATGTTCTCTTCACACATTGCCATTCTACAAATGTTGTCAGGGCTTTGATTAATGCACATAAAAAAGGAAAATATTTTCAGGTTTACAATACTGAAACCAGACCTCTTTTTCAGGGAAGAAAAACAGCAAAGGAATTAAAAAAAGCAGGAATAAATGTTACAATGTTTGTTGATTCTGCAATGGGGATTGCATTAGGAAAAGAATTTGGAACAAAAAAAGTAAATCTTGTTTTTCTTGGGGCAGATGCACTGACACCAAAAGGAGCAATAAATAAAGTTGGTTCAGAGGTTATTGCAAGGTTGGCTAAAATGGAAGGAATACCTGTTTTTATTATAGCTGATTCATGGAAATTTACAAAATCAAAAATACCTCTTGAAAAAAGAAAATTAAATGAAATATGGGATAAAGTTCCTAAAAAAATTAAAATAAAAAATCCCGCATTTGAATTTATTGACAAAAAGTACATTTCAGGGGTTATAACAGAAAAAGGAATCTTAAATTATAATTCATTTGTGAGGCATATGGAATGATTGAGTATGTTTTATTTGTCATTGGAATCTTTCTTTTAGTCAAGGGAGCTGATTTTCTTATTGATGGTTCTTCTTCAATTGCAAAAAAATTTGGGGTTTCATCTTTAATGATTGGATTTACAATTGTTGCTTTTGGAACTTCAATGCCGGAATTAATGGTAAATATTTTTGCAGCAATAAGGGGTTCTTCAGAAGTTGCTTTTGGAAATATAATCGGAAGCAATATTGCAAATCTTCTTTTGGTCTTGGGAGTTGTTGCAATAATGACTCCTGTTAAAGTGGAAAATTCAACTATATGGAAAGGAATTCCATTATCTATTTTGGCTGCTGTTATGCTTTTTGCATTTTCAGGTTATTCTTTTACTAACCAGATAAGTCTTGGAGTTTTAACAAGATTAAAGGGGTTTGTCTTGCTTTGTTTTTTTGGGGTTTTTATTTATTATACAATGAATATGGCAAAAAAAGACAGGACTGAATTCAAAAATAAATCCCTTAAAATTTCTGGAAGAAAAAAGAACCCATGGATTGCAACAATGATGATTGTCGGAGGACTTATAGGGTTATATTTTGGAGGGCAGTGGGTTGTAAATGGAGCAGTTTCAATAGCAAGACAATTTGGCATGAGTGAATATTTGATTTCCGCAACAATAATTGCAGTAGGGACTTCTTTGCCAGAACTCGCAACAGGAATTGCAGCTGCAAAAAAGAAAGACCTTGATTTGGCTGTTGGCAATGCAGTTGGTTCAAATATATTTAATATTTTCTGGGTTTTGGGTTTCACAGCATTAATCGCCCCAATTGTTATTCCCGGATTTATAGGCATTGATTTAATTTTCTTGATTTTTGCAAGTTTGTTGCTTTTCGCATTCCTTGTATTCTTTAAGAAACGTCAGTTAGAAAGATGGCAGGGTTTTGTGTTTATCTTGTTATATATAGGATATATTTTGTTTTTGATTTTGAGGGGATAGAAATTTAGAAATAGAATAAAATTTAATTAATATTCAATAAAATTTTTAATAAATCTTTTTTTGGTTGTATAATATCCCTCATGAAATTCAGTGAGCGAGGGGAACTTTCCTGATAAATTAAAATGTTTGGCTTTCTTTTTATATAGCCTGTATAAAACATCAACTAAATGTAAACCATACACAACATATCCCCTTTGAATATTTATTGGTTGGTTTTTATGAATATTTTTATCTTCTACCCAAATTGCAGGGCATATTACACGTTCATC
>CAZWUT010000090.1:0-3196 GCA_964636765.1 Candidatus Woesearchaeota archaeon
AAAAAACAAAAAACAGGTTTATTAACAAAACTTCTCCAGTTTACAGCTTGGCTTACTGGAATAATTGTTTCTCTTGCTGTGGGATTTGCATTAATTAACAGGACTTTGAGTGTTCCTTATATTGGTGTTGTGAATATTATTGCAGGATGGATTGTGGTTATTGCAACACTTTTAGGAATTTTAATTTCTATTTTGGGAAGATTATTGAGGTAAATTCTGCAATTTTTATTTAATCCTCTTTCAAAACTCTTAACCCTTTAACACTATCTCCAAAGTTATCGGGACTTTCACAAACAATTGAGATATTTTTATTTTCTCCTTCAGGCAAGTTGTTAAATAATTTTTTCCATTCTTTTTCTTTTAGGTTTTTATGGTGCCTTTCACCTTTTTCAGTATATTCAATTCCTGAAAAATGGCAGTGCCAGTTTTTCTGGGGAAAAAGTTTTTTAAGTTTTTCATAATCAACTTCTTTTTCACGTGCTAAAATGTGTGCAAAATCAATGCAAAATCCGCATTTAGTTTCATTAACTAATCTTGCAATTTCTTCTGGTGAACCAAAAACATTTACTTTTCCCATTGTTTCAGGGCACAATTTAACATTCCATTTATTTTTTTTAATTTCCTCAAGCATTTCAACAATCTCTGATTTTATTTTCTGATAAGTTTGCTCTTGAATTTCTTTTTTTCTTTCAGAATCAACTTTTTGATAATTTTTTCCATAATATCCAGGATGAAATACAATATTCTTTGCTTGAAGATAATGCCCTATTTCACAGCATTTTAAAATTCTCTTTTTTGTTGCCTCAATTTTTTTCTCATCATCAGAATTTAAATTTACAAAATACGGAGCATGAATACTTAATTCAATTCCCAAATCTTTTGCAATCTTTCCTATTTTTTTTGCATCTTTTTCTTTTATATAAACATTATATGTAAAGGCAATTTCACAAATTCCAAAACCTTTTTTCTTATAATTTTTTAAAACATCT
Organism: Candidatus Woesearchaeota archaeon; assembly: GCA_964636765.1. Taxonomy (GTDB): domain Archaea; phylum Nanobdellota; class Nanobdellia; order Pacearchaeales; family GW2011-AR1; genus MWBV01. The sequence goes on from CAZWUT010000090.1 coordinate 990, forward strand.
TCAGCACTATCAACAGAACCAAGCCCTGCAGGACCTATTTTAATTTTCATTTTTTATTTTTTCGCAAGAAACTTCTTAACTTTATCCACAGCCTTTTTAGTTTTTTTAATATCTTTTTCAGTCTTCATATTTTTCTTTGCATATTTCCAAACTTTCGCAGGTAAAGATGGACCTCTTTCAGATATCTTTTTCATCCATGAATAATAAGGCAACATCCATAAGTGAAATCCATAAGGTGTATCTTCATTTTGAAATAAATAAACATCTTTTATCTTAAGAACTTTTAAAAGAGATTCTCTAACTTTTTTAACCGTTTTTATGAAATCAATTAATTCTTTATCATTAAAATCCATAAGGGATTTTAATTTTTTCTTTGGAGCAACTATAAAAAAACCAGGTATTGCAATCTCCCAATCTTGATTAACTATGAAATGCTTTGTTTCAAAGATTATCTCATTGGAAAAGATTTTCTTTGAAGGATGTTTTTCTCTCATTTTCTTCTCTTAACTTTCTTTTTAGAATTATTTTTTTTATATTTCAACAGACTTCTTGAACTGACAATTGCAATAAAAAACATTGTAAAAAGTATAACATCATTTCCAATTACCAGACCGACAATTCCTCCAATTAATCCAATATAAACTAAAATCTTAAAATAAACCTGCCCATATTTTAATTCATCTTTAGTTAAATGCCTTAGAAGAACTCCAATGGGATAACCTAAAATTAAAACTCCGATTCCAATAAGCAGTTTGAAAACTTCTTCCATAAATAAGAAAGGATTTTACTCTTTATAAAAATTTACAAAATAAAAATAATTAAATTATTTTTTACAGCAATTTGACCATCTTGCAAGAGGTTTTATTGAGAACAAAACCATTGCTCCTAAAAACCATCCCCAGTGAATTCTCTGAACCAGATTCATTGCAGCAGGCCAGACTGTTATCAAAAACAAAATAAAAGCCATAGATGCAAGTTTGATTAACCCAATGTCACATGAGCAAACTCTCTTCATCTTCATTCCACAAATACATCTATATTCAGACTCGTCTTTCATTGGCATTGATTCCAAACTTTTAACAGCCTTTTTTTGCACATTTTTTTTCTTTGCAGGCATTTTTTCACCTCCTTTATAATGATATAAAGTATATATTAAAATATACATATTACAGAACAATTATTGATTTTTATAGTTTTCTAATTTTTTCTTTCAATAACAGAAATAATATTTGCAACAACAGAAATAAGAATACTGAAAGCACTTATAGATAAAAAACATCTAATAAATTTATTTTTATTAATATGACTGCAAAATATATAAAAAGAGTAAAATTAACTAAATGTGAAATCAAAGAAAAAGAGTCACCTACTTTTATTTTAAGATAATAAAATTCTAATGATTTGAAATATCAAAAGTAAAATTGCTATTATCCCTAAAATCCACACAATCCAATGATACCATTTAATTTTTGATTTTTTTCTTACCATTTTTCTAATCAACCAAGGCAGTCAACAGCAATTAATTCAATTGATACATTGCCCGCATAAACAGGAACAGGCTGACAGCTTAGAGAAAGATTCATAATCTGCAAAACAGCTTCAGTATATCCTAATTGTATTCCCTGCTGAAAAATGAGATCATTTCTTTGATTTCTCCATTTAAGATAACCAACAGTTCCAAGATATAATCCTGCAAGAATTATTAATATAATTCCTGCAAAAACTGTAATCTTCACCCATTTTTTTGTTTTACCTCTTCTTTTCATTTTAGTTGTCTCTTGCTTCTAAAATTGGTAAATTAGCTTCAGTAGGAACATAAATAACTTCTGTATTTCCGTCATTTAATCCTTCCACAAATTTATATCTGATGTATTCTTCGGTTATGCTTCCCGCAATAATTTCATTTGCCTCTGCAATTCCCTGTGCACGAAGAACCTCTGCTTCAGCTTTTAATTTTGCAGATTCTTTTAATGCCATGGCTTCCTGAATTGCAATCTGCCTGTTCCATTCTGCTTCACGCAACTGAGCCTTGCCATTTAATTCCCGTGCATAAACTTTATATTTTGGAAGCCCCCACATCATTAAAAGAATTAAGCAAACAATCAAGACAACTACAATAAAACCAATCCAAAATTCTTTTTTACTTTTTTCTTCCATTACATCTACGGCGAGGGTACCCAAACTTTTAAGTTTTGGGAGGAATCGCC
>CAZWUT010000091.1:0-3047 GCA_964636765.1 Candidatus Woesearchaeota archaeon
TATATAAAATAAAGGGCATTATCTTTTCTACCTCACGCTTGGCGGGGGCGTAAAATTCATTTTATCGAAATAAAATTGTTTTAATTACCTTTATATAACCCAATTAATTATATTTTTTATGAAAAAGAGGATTTCAAATTTTCTAAAAAAACACTGGTTGATTTTATTGATAATCCTGTTGCTTTTAATTTGGCTGATTTATTCATATGTTTCAAAAGGATTAATATTTTCATTAATGAACAATGATATCTCCAAGACAATGTTTTTTATTGATTCATTTGGAGTATTTGCAGGAATTATTTTTGTAATTCTTGTAATTCTTGAAGTTGTTCTTGCTCCAATACCTCCTTTAGTTTTATATCTTATTTCAGGAGTTTTATTCGGAGGATTTATAGGAGGAATTTTAACTCTGATTGGAAATTTAATAGGGGCTTTTATTGATTTTAAAATTGCGAGAAAATACGGAAAAAGAAGTATTGAGAAAAACCTCAACAAAAAACTGAAGAAAAAGTTTGACAAGTTTTTTGAAAAATATGGGGGAATTTCAATATTTATTTTAAGGGTAAATCCATTTACAACTTCAGATTTAGTAAGTTATCTTTCTGGATTAACTAAAATAAAAACCTTTAAATTTTTGCTTGCAACAGGGCTTGGATTAATTCCAATGATTTTTATTCAGACTTATCTTGGGGATATTTTAATAAGTAACAATCCTGTTCTTTTTGCAATAACAATAGCTTTTAGTATTTTATATCTTCTGATTTTTGTTTATTTAATTATAATTGCACTTAGAAAGAAAAACTAATGCCCGTTTTTCTCAAAGAAATCCAACACTCTTGAATCAGGGCTCCATAATTCAACTTTGTCTTCTTTAAATCTTAATCCTCTGTAAATCTTTTGTAATATTTCCCTTCTTGCTTTATCTCTGTAAAAACTCCAGTAATGGTTTGGATTTGTCCTGTTAAGAATTTTCCAAAAAGCATCCTGAACATTCGGATTTGGATATTTTGTAAATATAATTGAATTGCATTCTTCACCTGGAAAATCAATACCTCTTGCAGCACGGGTTGAAAATAAAATATCTGTCTGGCCTGATTTAAATTCATGAATTAATTTACCATTGTCTTCTCTTTGAATTTCTTTTAATTTTTCAGAACTTATTAAATTATTTAATCCAAAATTTTCAATTTCATATTCTTCTGGCAAATCTATAAAACTATTCACATGAACAAGGGCAGGTTTTTTGCATAATTCAATTGATTTGTCCAGTGCTTTAAGATATTCTTTTCTTGTATGTTTTCCCGAAGAGAAATTTGAATATTTGCAGTCTATTTCTAATCCGGTTCTGTTTATTTTTATTTCCCCCTGAGTATTAACTTCAGCATTTATGATGTCAAAATTATCCAATCCAAAAATTTCCTTTAAAACTTCCTTGCTATGCAGAGTACCTGACATCAAAATGATTATTTTATTTTTATCAACCATTTCTTTGAATTTTTTTTCAAGATTTGTTGTAACAATGCTTGCAATTATGCTCTCCTCTTTTTGGTCAAACATAACATAACTTTCATTTAAAAATTCTGCAAACATTATGGCAGTTCTTTCAACATCATATACATAGCTTTCTTCATCTATTTCATACATGAATTCAGGATTGTCAAGAAAAATTTTAAACAAATCATAAATTCCTGTTTCTTTCAAAGGAATAATTTCTTTTGATAAGATAGCATTTCTTACTCTTTCATCTCTTTTAATATGTTTCAGAATTTCCATTACTTCACTGATTTTGTTAAAGCTTTCTTCATCTGAAACAACAGCACTTCCAAGGGAATTTTGCAGTCTGTCAATATTAATAGTTCTTTGATTTGAAAAACTGTCCAAAAATTCATCACATTCATCTATAACTTCAACTTCTGTTAATGGTTTTCTGTTTAATGCACTTTCAAGTTTGTATTTCATGGAATTAAAAACAATTATATCAGAATCAATATAATCATTAAATTGATTATAAAAAGGGCAGCCAGGTTTTCTTTGATAAAAAATAAAATTTTTTCCTTTTAATCCTGTGTATCTTCTTTTTTTAATTTCATTTAAGTTTTTTATTTCATATTCATCTGGCAAAACAGGACTCCAGTAAGGGCAGACACTTGCCAATGGAATTCTTTTAACATCATTAACCTGAGTAAAATTCTTTATATCAATATTTTTATTCTGTTTAAGATATTTTTTAATTTTATCAAAATTTTTTTCTTTTATTTCTATTTTACAGGGTATGTTTTTGTTGTCTGCAGAAATATCATTTTCAATTATACTATTTATTTCTTCTTTTTTTCCTGTAAAAATATCATGGAGTTTTGAATTTATCTCTCTTTTTATTACAGGAATAGAATTTTTATTATCTTCAAGAAATTTGCATTTGTGATTATTTCTTCCTGTAATCACAGAGATTTTCAATTTTTGATTTTTATCATTCAGAATATACTTATTGTTTTCATAATCTTTTTTATACTGCCTTTGTAGGTTTTTTCCAGGGACAATAATTGAGGTTTTGCCCAGTTTTCTTGCGATGTTCAGGGCAATGGCACTTTTTCCTGTACCACAGATTCCATGAATAAATATTATTTTATTTCCTTCCTGAATAGATTTCAAAACCTCTTTTACAATATCCTCTTGGGTTTTGCCATTTGAAAATTTTAAAGGTTTCAAAAATTCACCTTTTTCATAAAGATTCCATGTCATAGGGTATGAAAAAATAAAAAGTAGTTATAAAGTTTTATGTTTATTTTTGAGTTAAATATAACTCTTTTTAATTTTCAAATCCCTTTTATCCTTACATAAAACATATGCTCTTGAGGGTTCATGAAAATCCTGAAGCTTATAACCTGTTCCTTTAAGTTCCTTTTCAAGTTTTTTTATAAATTCTAATATTTCTTTATGTTTAGGCATTCTATCATAACCCAATCTCTGTCTTGCAAATCCCACAGACATATACCCTTTAATTTCAATAAAATCTGGCTTATATTTTTTAATCATCTTAGCAAATTCTT
>CAZWUT010000092.1:0-3017 GCA_964636765.1 Candidatus Woesearchaeota archaeon
GAAAAAAAATAATCAAAAGAGTTAAAGATGACTTTAAAGATCTGTTAATTTTATAAATTTGACTTTTCCAAAAAACATGAAAGCAGGAACATATCTTGTTAAATTAAATACTTATGAAACAGACTCAAATTCAATAACAACAAACAAAGGATTCATGAATTACAATATCTTAATTAAACAAATCCCAACAAGTTTAGATTTAATTTTTGAAACAACACAGGTTGAACCAGGAACAAACTTAAAAGTTAAAGCAATTCTTTTGGACCAAACAGGAGAAAAAATTGATTCTATAGCAATTATTACAGTAAAAAAAGGCAATAATAACATTCTGGAACAGACTGAAAAATCAACAAATGAATATCTGGAATTTCCAGTAGCTTACAATGAACCCGCTTCAAATTGGACAGTTGTAGCTGTTTCAAATAAACTAACAAAAGAGTCAAAATTTAAAATTATTGAAAAAAAAGATGTTAAAATAGAAAGAATAAATGAAACAATTATAATAACAAACAACGGAAACATCCCTTATAACGACGAAATTGTGATAAAAATAGGAAATAAAACCCTTTCAATAAACATTTCTCTTGGAATTGACGAAACAGAAAGATATGAATTAAAAGCATCTGATGGTGAATATTATATTGAAGTAATCAGTGGAGGAAAGAGAAAACTAAGTGAAAATGCCATTTTAACTGGAAAAACAATAGATATAAAAGAATTAAGGCAGGCAGGAAAATCTGCAATGTCTCACCCGGTTGTCTGGATATTTATAATTGCAATTTTAGCATTTGTTGCATTTATGTTTTTAAAAAAAGGCTACAAAAGAAGTTTCTTTGGAAAAATGAAATTTAAAAAAAAAGATAAACCCATGAATTCTTCTTGGGAAAATCATAAATCAAATACAGAAAGAAAAATTACCTTTGATTCTAAAAATCCGGCTCACCTTTCTTTATCAATAAAAGGAGAAAAACAATCTTCAGGAATTCTCTGCTTAAAATTAAAAAACATAAAAGAACTAAACTTTAAGGAAGGCAATGTTAAAGAAAACATTGAAGAAATAATTAAATTTGCAGAAGATAAAAAAGCATCCACATATGAAACTCAGGAAAATTTGTTTTTCATATTTAGCCCAACAAAAACAAAAACTTTCAAAAATGAAAAAACAATTTTAGATTTAGCTCAAAAAATAAAAGAAAAACTAAAACACCATAATAGATTATTCAAACAAAAAATAGATTATGGACTTTCAATACATCATGGAGATTTAATTGTCTCTCATCAGGCAAAAGGAATGAGTTTTATGGGCATGGGAAACTTAATTTCTCAGGCTAAAAAAATATCAGGAATATCAAAAGGAGAAATTTTACTTGATGAAAAAACAAAAGAAAAACTCGGAAAAACAGTTAAAACTGAAAAATTCACACAGGAAAACTTAATTTTTTACAGAATCAAAGAAATAAAAGATACTGAAGAGCACAGCAAATTTCTCAGCAACTTTGTAAAAAAATTAGAGAGTGATAAAAAGGAGCGGGAATTATAAAAAAATTCTTAAAAAAAATGGGCTCAAAACCTCAAAGAAGTTTCATTAAAGGATTAAGTTGGGAAATTATATCATTTATAATTACAACTCTTGCTGTATTTATTGTATATACTGACATATGGGGCTCAATTAAATTCAGTTTAGTTTTAACAGGAATAAAAATAATTTTTTTCTACCCTCACGAAAGAATATGGAAAAAAATAAAATGGGGCAAATGTTAAAGCCTCTTCAATAATTAAATTTATAAAACATAAATCCCTGTTTCAGATATAAAAAGGTGTGAAATGGTTTGGCTTGAAGTTGAAACAAAAATAAAAATTGATGATTCTGAAGTTTCAGAATTTAAAAAACGAATTAAAGAAATTGGAAAATTTGAAAAAAAAGGTAAAAAAGCGGATGATTATTTTGCAGTTCAAAAAGATCCGCTATACTATCCTAAAAAAGCATTTAGAATCAGGGCACTAAAAGATTATTTCGAAGTTAATTTCAAAAAACACATTAAAAAATTATGGACAAAAGATATTGTTGTAAAACAGGAATTTGAATTCAAACTTCACGGAAAAGAAGAAGTAGAGGATTTGCTTTCTTTATTTAGAGATTTAGGATTTACAGAATGGGTTAAAAAAATAAAATACAATGAAACTTATCAATGGAAAAAAGACAAAAGAGTCTCAATTGAATTAAACAATGTAAAACATCTTGGGTATTTTATTGAACTGGAATATCTTGCAAAACCAAGTGAAGTAAAAACAGCAATTAACAAATTAAGGCAAGTTATGAAAGAACTAAAAATAAGACCTGAACAAATTGATAATACAGGATATACTAAAATGCTTTGGTATAAAGGAACAAAAGAAAAGCAAAAATTCATAAAATGAAAAAATATGTAATAAAAAAAGGAGATAAATACTGGCCAAGCAATGAAATGAAAAAAACTGCCTGGATAACAAACCCTAAAATTTACAAAGAAGCTGAAAAAAACCCCATTAAATTCTGGGATGAAAAAGCAAGAGAAAGCATAATCTGGGAAAAACCATGGAAAAAAACCTATGAAGAAAAGAGCCCTTATTTTAAATGGTTTAAGGGAGGAGAATTAAATTTCTGTGTTAATGCAGTTGACAGGCATCTCGGAAAAGGAAGCAAGCCTGCATTAATCTGGGTTTCTGAAAACCCTGATGAAAAACCAGTTAAATTAACATATGGCGAATTGTATGAAAAAGTAAACAAATTTTCTAATGTATTAAAAAATCTTGGAGTGAAAAAAGGAGAAGCTGTGTCAATTTACCTTCCATTAATCCCTGAAGCACTTATTGCAATGCTTGCCTGCACAAGAATAGGTGCAATTCATTCAGTTGTTTTCTCAGCTTTTGCTCCAGATGCATTAAAATCAAGAATTCAGGATTGTGAGGCAAAAATCCTGATTACTGCTGATGGATATTACAGAAGAGGTAAAAAATCCCCCCTGTTAGATAAAGCT
>CAZWUT010000093.1:0-2968 GCA_964636765.1 Candidatus Woesearchaeota archaeon
TTTCTACACAGTAAAACTTCGCACAATATACCTTATACGAAGTCATAAAAACCTTATTTTTTAAGAATTATCTGCAACAACATCCATTTGGAAAATCGTAAAAAACAGTTTTTCCAGAATTTGTTTCTGAGACTTTGGTTTCAGAAATTACTTTATAATACCAGTTATCATATAGGTATTTTTCAAATTGAACATCAATAAACCTAAACTCTTTCTCTTCTCCAGATCTTATGTAATGGGTAATTGATTCTGAAAATTCTTCACCAGAATAGTTCTCAAAATGAAACACTACTTTAAAATATCCGTTTTGAAAATCTTTATTTGTTACATATACCTTAAATTCATCCACATAACTTCCAACAAAGTCTTTTTTCTTTATATGTTTGCCATAACTGGAATAATCCAAATAATCAATTTTTTCAAGATAATTTTTTTCAATATAAACAGGTTTTGTTGTTCTTACAATTTCGGGAGTATTATCATAATTGTTATATGAATTTGTATTGTATGAATTAGATATAACATTGCTTGTTTTTTTTGAATCCTGTGTTAAGACTATTGCACAGGCAACTAAGAGAAGCGCAATAAAAATTAATCCCAAAAATAATTCTATGATTCTTTCTTTATTCTCCATAAAAAACCAATTTCTTGATTCTTTTTAAGGATTATTATAGTGCATTATTAAATTATTTTTGATAATTCTATCGTAGATTTTTTGCTTGTACTTTTTTGGAAGTCTTTCATAAACTTTTTGAATATCTGCATAAACTCTTACACAATCCTCTCTGTTTAGTTTGTTTCTTGATTCTTCATATTCTCTTGCAAGATTAAAAATATCTCTTTTATCTATTGCAAGCAAAAGGGCCTTTATCTTTTCATAAAAATAATGCTTTGTTCTTTGGGGCAATAAAGGATAAATTTCTTTTATTTTATGGTATTTATCTCTTGCATTTTCAATTTCTTTTTCTTTTATTAATTTTCTTGATTCACTTAATAAATCATTAATTCTTATTACATTTGGTTCTTTTTTCCACTTCTGCATTTTGGCTTTCTTAAAAACAAACAATCCAAGGAAAATAAATGCTATAATTAGTACAAAAATAAATGCCAAAGAGAGAGGATTTAATCCAAATCCAAAATCCAAAACAAAAAATCCTGTAATTCCGCCTCTTTTTTCATTAATATTTTCTTCAAATAAGATTGTTTCTGTTTCTTCAAAATCCTTTGTTTTTATAGAGGGGTTTTTAATATAATAATCTATTTCAGAATTTTCCAAATCATCATAATCTATTTCAAAAACAGGGTCTTTGTTAATTATTTTATTATCAACCAAAAAATTTATTTCATTTGAATCTTTTGAAATCCCTTTTGGAATTATTTCTAAAATTCTGGAAAAATCATGGTCTAATAAATCAATTTTTTTCCTTACTAAAATCATTTCTTGTGTTTCATTTTCATATTTTATTTTCACATTGTAAATTTCTGCAGAAACAGAGATTTTTTGCTGTAATTCCTTGTTTGCCTTTGCTATTTTTTTAATTGCATTATTATTTATTTTTGTATTTGTATGATCCATATAATCTCTTACAATCTCTTCCATATCTGAACTAATGCTGTTTTTAACATATTCATGATGTTCAATAATTTCTATATCAAGCGGAATTTTATTGAGGATATTTTCAATTTCTTCTTCATATTCTTTTTCTCTTTTTTCTTTTAATTCTTCACTTGTAAATGATTTATATCCACTTTCAAAATACTGTTTTATTTGGCTTAGCCTGTCCTGAAGAGTTTTAATGTTATCTGAAATCCCTAAAATTTCATAAATTTCCCTTTCATTCTGGCCAAGATTTTTTTCATTTAAAATAAATTCATCAATTAAAGAACCCGCTTCTTCAATTTCATCTTTTTGAGCATAATTTGTGTTTTTTGTTGTTGAAATTGTTGAATTGGAAAACGAAATCGTAAAATCATTCCAATCAACTTCCTTATTAGAGGAATTATCAAAACAGGTGATTTCCCAATAATATTCTCCCTCTTCAAAATTCTTTAAGTAAATTTCAATATTCTCATTGTTTTCTATTTCTGTGAAATCTGTATATTTTTTGTCCTTTGAAGCTTGAGGATAAATTAGTTTTTCGTCATAATAATATCCATTTGAATTAAGAAGATACTCATATAGTTTGAAACTACAATTTTTGATTTTTACATTATCTTCAGCTTCAAATTCAAAGATTATTGTTGAATTATCAATTAGCTGATTCCAGTGCGGATAAAGAAGGTTTATTTCTGGAGGTTCATCATCTTCATTGTTTATTACTGTGATTTGTTTTTGAACATTGAAGTAAATAGGAGTTCCAGAGAACAAGAGTGTTGTTTTTATGGTATATTCATCTTTTGAAGTATAAATTTTGTTAAAAGATTGGTTTATTGGAGGGCTTAAATCTATTAATGGTTCCATAGTTCCATCACCAAATTCTATATATCCTAAATCTAAAGGGGTTGGAGAGTTTACTTCCACAAAAATATAATTTTGTTCATCTTCTTTAATTTCAGCCTCTGAATAAATTTTAGCACTTGTAACATAAAATTTTCTCGATAGGTTGGTTTCCATATAATCTTTTTTAAAAGTAACATTCAAAGTATATTCTCCAGCTTGATTTATCAGCGATTCATCCAACTCTAAATTAAATCCATTTTGATTAGTAAGAGATTCTTCCATTAAAGGGGATGAAGAAGAATCTCTATAAAAGGAAATCGTCAAATCTGTTTCTTCTGTAGAATTTATTTCTATGTTTTTTTGACCATAAAGGATATTATTTGTTAAATCTAAAAAATATAATTTTTCTTCATATTCATCCCATATTTCTTCATTTGATTTAATTAAAAATGATTCATTAAAATAAAAATCTCCGATAATAAATTCATAGTCTGGAATTCCATCAGGAGTGTTTGTTAAATTCCAACA
>CAZWUT010000094.1:0-2968 GCA_964636765.1 Candidatus Woesearchaeota archaeon
TGTTCATGGCTGTGTTTTTGATTCATTCCCTGCGATTCCATAAAAACTCTTGTTAATTCTGAATTAATTTTATCCATTTCATTATTCAATTCTTCTCTGATATTCTCAAGTTTTTTAATCTGTTCTTCAATTATTTTTTTTGTATCTGGAATTGATTTTCCAACAAAATTCTTTCCACCAATATCAACAACCAAATCCTCAGAAATTAATTTTGCTTTTGCAAAAACTCCTCTTCCTAATGGAGCTAAAATTTCCTGCCCTGTTTTACCGACTAATTCATCTAAACCTAAATTTAATTGGGTAATATCCATAATTGCCTGGTCAACTGCCTGAAGTTGTTGTTGAATAGCCTGTATTTGCTGTTCAAAAATCTGAAATTTCATAATCATTTCCTGCTGTTTTTGTTGTTCTGACTTATTTTCTTTTGTCATATTTAGTTCAGAATTAGAGGGTTTTTAAGAGTTTTGATGAAAATTAATTATTATGTAAAAGGTCAGGATTTTTTATAATCAATTCTTTTTGGTTTAATCGGTTTAAAATTAAAATTTTTGTTCCACTCATTAACTTGTTTAATAATCTCTTCTTTTTTACCTTTCATTTTGACTAATGAAACACCTCCCAATTCTGCTTGTATTACATTATATTGTTCAATCATCATTTCATTACCTTCTTTTATTAACTTTATTTTCCGTATTAAAAAGACACAGCCTATTGCATTTAATTCTATAACAATTATATAACTCCAAAAAGAAAGATTGAAATTTAGGAGGGCTATGTAGATTGGAACAAATATCGAAAAAAGAGCAATTAAATATCCCGTATATGTTGTTAATTCAGAGTTATTAACTTCTATTATTAATCTTATTGAGTTTGAAATAGATTTTAAATTGGATTTAAAATTAGCTCCTTCGTCTATAGGTATTGGACTGAACCAACCAGTAATCTTGTCTTTGAATAGTCCCATTTTCTAAACTATTCAAAAATAGATTTTCCCATTTATTAGGATTATTATACTAAATCAAACAACATCCCACCACTTTCTTTAGGCAAATGACTGCGTCGATTTGACTACTTTGAAAATGGTTATACAACATCCCACCATTTTCTTAAAAGACTGCTAATTATTATTGCGCTAATCAAATAAAATAAAAACCAGCCCATCCCCAAAATAAACTTTGGGCTTCCTACAGAAGTAAAGTAATCACTAAACCATCTGAAAAATAAAATTAATGGAACACCTGTATATACAATTGATCTCATGCTTAGTTTCATTTGCTTTGGCATCATTGCAAATTGTTTTTTTTGTAATGCCATTAATTTTTCAGGATGATTCTTAAATTCTTTCATTTGCTTTTGGATTTCTTTTTGCTCTTTTTTTAGTTCTTTCAGGGTTTTCTGGTCTGTTGCATATTTTTGAATAAGTGTTGTAATAGCAGTTATAATAAAAACAATAAGAAGCATTCCAATATTTAGATTCCAATTAAGCAATGCTCCTGCTGTTGGATTTAAAAGATAGTGAACAGAATTTTTTATTGCAGGCCATTTATCCCACATTCCTGCTATAACTAAGGATGCAGTCATTATGAGAATCATTGGCATAAAACTTCCTTCACCTTTTTTATTTGATTCTTCCATTTTAATATTAAATTGGGTTGGTTTTTAAAAGTAGTTGTTAGCTCATATGTTACTTTTACTTAATGATAACATAACCAAAAAGTTTATAAAGTTCAAATCAATGAAAAATTTATGGCTCCAATTATAGACATACCTAATGAGAAAGAATATCAAAAAATGATTAAAATAGCAGACGCTATTGGAATAAAATATAATTTGCCTAAAAATAAAGAAAGTGGTTCTGATTGGATTTACATTCCTTCAATAAATCTTGAAGTTGCAAGAAATAAAATCCTTTACGGAGAAAATTTCTACAATACTCAGAAAACACTTCATTCTAATAATCAAAAAATGCTTACAATTCCTGAATTTAGAGAATTCTTAAAATATACACAAGAAAATCGTCAAGATATTTATGATGAAATAACTCAAGTAAGAAGTCCTTGGAGAGCAGAATGGCTTGATGCGGATTTCAAAGTTGAAGGTAAAAATTTAGTTGTTTATTATCACACTTTTGATGATAAAGGAAAAATAATTAAGAAATCAGAAAAACTTGACAAGAATACTTTAATGAAAGATAAAACTCCTGGAATTTCTTTGGAAAACTGGTTAGAAGATTCAACAAAACAAGGACTTCCAAAAAATATTGTTGAGTCAGGAGATTTATATTATTGGTATCCAAGAAGCGATAATAATTCTGTCGCGGGGTTCCTTGCCAGTTCCGTTGGGGCTGACCTGTGTTGCATCAGGTATCCGTCCGGCGGGGACTCGTATCTTGGGGTACGAGCAGCGAAGCTGCGAGAATAATTCTATTGTCCAAAAAGTTTGGTTGAACAAACGCGTCGCAAAATTTTTAAAGATTTTTTATTATAACTATTTGTCCTAAAACTCCTTGTCTCTCTGGACAGGAGATATGGAGATGGACTACACGTCAATTTGTTAGTATGTCATTTAGATTTATTTTAAGTCATGAAATTCAGCAACGACAAGTAGTAGCAATCCGGATTGTGAAAATCTGAAGTTGCAGTGGTAATTGATAAATTGGCTAGTTGATTCGCGAGGTTCAATGCCAATTCCGATAGGGCTAACCTGAATTGCAACAGGAATCCGTCCAACAGGAACTCGAATCTTGGAATAGTTTATCTCCTTGGACAAATTAAGAATGAAAACTCACAATAATATTTATCCTGAAATTTGCGATATTAAAAATTTAGTTCTTGCTTGGAAAAAAGCAAGAAAAGGAAAAACAAAAAAAGAGTATGTTATTGAATTTGAGAAAAATTTGCCTTTTTATTTGAATTCATTAAACAAGGAATTGTTTTCCCAAACATATTCTCCAAAACCCTTGCAAACT
>CAZWUT010000095.1:0-2930 GCA_964636765.1 Candidatus Woesearchaeota archaeon
CAAATTAGAAGAAATTGCTAATCCTTTAACAATTAAGGATTTAATTAAACTAAAAGAATTATTTTAATTTTTATATCTTCAAACTTGTAACTTTGGATATTCCATCATGCATACTTATACCATAAAGATTTGTTGCATTAGTGATTATTTCATCATTGTGTGTTATTATAATATACTGGCCTTTTTGCATGTATTTTTTAAGCAAATTTGCAAGTCTTTCTGAATTTCTTTTATCTAAAGCAGCATCTATTTCATCCAATATGTAAAAACAATAAGGATTTAATTCCTGAATTGCAAAAATCAAAGAAAGTGCAACCATTGTCTGCTCTCCTCCTGATAAAGAAGTTACATCAAAATATTTTCCATGCCCTGTTTTAACAACAATTCCAACTCCTGCTTCAAAAGGGTCTTTTCTATTTTCTAATTCAAGAGAAACCTGGCCTTTGGTTGAAATTTGTGCGAAATTTCCTGAAAAGATGCTATTTAATTCTTCAAAGGTTTTCATAAATGATTTCTTTTTTTTAATATCAATTTCATGAATAATTTTGAGTATACTTTCTTTTTCTTTGCTTATGCTTTCTGCTTTTTCATTTACTGCATCATATTCTTTTTTAATTTCATCATAAACCTCAAGAGAACGCATATTTACTGAACCAATTCTGTTAAGTGCTTCAGTAGTTCTTACAAGTCTTTCAGAAAGAGCTTCACGATTCATTTTAATAATTTCAACATCAGGAAATTCCAGAATTTCCATTTCAAGATTTTCAATTTCAGCATCTACTCTTGCCTTATCTATTTTAAAATTATTTATATCCTGTTCAATATTATGAATACTATTTTTCTTTACAGAAAGTTCTTGCTCATTTTCCCTGATTTTCATCTGACAAATGTCTCTTTCAGCAATAAGTTTCTGGAATTTTTGTGTTAATTCTTCTTCCTGTTTTCTTTTCTTTTCAAGATTTTTATTTTTATCATAAAGCTGTTTTTTCAATGCTGAAAGTTCTTCTGAAATATCTTCTTCTTCTCTTAAGAGTTGTTTTAATGAAATTTTTGAACGCTCTAACTCACGTTGTTTAAATGAAATTTCAGAATTGACATTTTCTTCTGAGCGCATTGAAATTTCCTGAACTTCAATTCTTGCTGTTTCATATTTTTGTTCAATATTTGAATTAATATCAAAATTCTTTTCAAGATTTTCCTTAATTTTTCCGAGTTCTTCTAATTCTCTTTTGGAAATTATTATTTTTTCATGCAAATTTTTTATTTGCTCTTTTTTATCCTCTATATTTGAAAGTTTTATTAAATCAGTATCACGTTTTGTTATTTCAAGTGTTATTTTTTCAAGATCATTTTTTAATAATTCCCTTTTGCTGTCAATTTCAACAAGTTCTTTATCAGAAATTTCAATTTCTTTTTTAAGCTTAATTATTTTCGGATTTACTTCTTTGTAAATATGTTCTATGTGGTTTTCGGTTATGTGGCTTTTACATAAAGGGCAAATATCCATTTTTGAAATTGTTTCAATTAACTTTTTTTGTTTTTCAATTTCATTTTCATTTACAAAAGAAATCTTTTCAAGTTCATTTTCCCTTTTATTCAGATTTTCAAGCATTTCTTTTTTTTGTGCGAGAATTAATTTTAATTCATCAACTTTTTCCTGAGAAGTGTTTTTATCAAATAATTCCCTTGATATTGAATCAATCTGTTTTATTATAAAATCTGATTCACTTTTATGATTTTGCAACAAGGATTTCTTATCTTCAAACCTTTCACGGATTGATTTTAATTCAGATTTTATCATATAGAATTTTTTTCTTTGCTCTTCCAGTTTTTCAAGTTCCTGCTTTTTTGACTGAACTTCTTTTTCTTTTTTGGCTAATGTAGGAGATTCTCTCTGAAGGTCCCTTAATGAAAGAGTATTATCACGAATTGTTTCTTCAAGTTCGTGTTTTTGTTTTGAAAAACTGTTTAATTTATTTTCATGGTTTTCAATTTTAACATTTAATCCTGCAATTTCAGCACGTATATTTGCAATTTCCTGATTAAGTTTTTCCTGTTCCAAGCCAGTAGAATCCTGTATTTTTTTGTTTATTATAATAATTTTTTCTTCTAAATTTCCTATTGTTGTTTCAATATCAAGATTTAATTTCTTTATTTTTTCTATTTCTTTATTTTTCTTTGAAATTTCTTCATTAATTCCTGAAGAGTGTTTTTTCTTTTTTGTTAAATCAAAATTAATTATGCTTGCCCTGAATTTTTTTGCATCGTGCTGGAGTTTTTGGAATCTCAAAGCTTCCTGTCTTTCTTTTTCAAGATTATTAAGATAAGTAGTTCGTTCACGCAATATTGATATTACTTCTTTTAATTTTTCTTCAGTTTTATTAAGTTCTTTAAGGGATTTTTCTTTTCTTGATTCATATATTGCAATTCCTGAAACTTCCTCAATGATTTTCCTTCTTTCTTCTGTATGCATTCTTACAAAATTCTGTATTCCTCCCTGAAGAATTATATTAAATCCATTAGGGTCAATTCCTGCCTGAGCAAGCAAACCAAGGACTTCCTGCCTTGTTTTTGTCTGGTTATTAATTTTATATATGCTTTGGCCGTTTCTCCTTACTATTCTTTTAATAGAGATTTCTCTTTCATCTAATGAAAAGATTTTATCTGAATTATCAAAAATCATTTCAACAGAAGCTTCTTTTGAAGGAGAAGCTGCTTTTGTTCCCATAAAAATAAGATTTTTTGC
Organism: Candidatus Woesearchaeota archaeon; assembly: GCA_964636765.1. Lineage (GTDB taxonomy): Archaea > Nanobdellota > Nanobdellia > Pacearchaeales > GW2011-AR1 > MWBV01. The sequence goes on from CAZWUT010000095.1 coordinate 2,747, forward strand.
CTTTGCTGCACGCATTGACTTTACTGAAAGTCTTCCAAGAACAAAGCAAAGTGCATCAGAAACATTTGATTTTCCGGAACCATTTGGACCTAAAACAACATTTATTCCAGATGTGAAAGGAATTTCTGTTTTTCTTGGGAAACTTTTGAAGCCGTGCATCACCAGTTTTTTAATATAAGCCATT
>CAZWUT010000096.1:0-2918 GCA_964636765.1 Candidatus Woesearchaeota archaeon
ATTGTTAACCCCTGAATTTCCTGTTGTTCCTATAATATCTGTGACATTGTCATTTAATCCGACTAAAGGATTCCACATAACAACTGTTTTTCCGTTTGCAGATGTTCCGTCTTTTGCATTTTCTGCAACCCCGACTATAAAATGTGCTGCCGAGCTAAAGTTAATGAATAAAATTAGTAAGATTATTCCAAATATCATTTTCATTTTAATTGGATTGTCATATTTTGTTTAGTTATTATTTCATAGGTTTTGTTTGTCTGAAAAACAAAATCAGTACCAATGCCCCCAAAGACATTAACATATCCTTGCAAATCTCCACTTTCATTAATGCTTATCACATCAATATTTGGATAAGCTTTGATTAAATCACTTACATAAACTGGAGAAAATTCAAAATCTATAATCAAGGTATTTTTGCCTTCTTGCAATTCAACTTTTTCGGCAGTTAAATCAGCTATTATTGTTGCAGACAACATCAAAATTCCAAAAATTAAAACCCCAAAAATTATTTTAAATTTCATTCTTTATCCTCCTCTACCAAAATTTTCTTTTTAATTGGATCAAATTTAAGAATTATTTTTTGTCCTTCTTTTATTTCAAGAGTATCAACTATTGCCTTTGGGATTTTTATTCTGAAACCTTTTTGGATTTTATTGTCTTTGAAAGTTATTTCAACCATAAATACTTTTAAAAGGATTTATATATACTATATCTATCCTATTTTAATACTAAAAGGATACTTTTAAAAGTATTTAAATCTTATGTTTTATATTGTGATTATTTGAACACAATAATGCATAAAAACAAATCTCGATATGGAGTTATAATGAACAAAAAGAGAAGCGAGAAAAAAGGTGTAATGGCTATTTTACTAATTTTACTAATTGTAATTTTTATTTTATTTTTTTCAGTTTTTAATTTTTTTCAACAAGGAGTTTCAGAAAATATCTCTTTGAATTCCCATGTTGTTCTAGAAAAGCAAAATTTTGCAATTGATTTTGAAAGATTTATTTTTATAACCCATGCAAATTATTTTGATAAAAATGAAACTTTTGTTGAAGATATTTATGAATTTGTTAATGAAAGAGATGGTATTTGGAAATCAATACCAAAAGGTCATTATTTAAGGATTGTTTTTGAAAAAAATCTTACAAATAAAAATGACATTACTATTTATGCAAAGAGCAATGAATCAGGACGCGTTGAAGTTTATGAAGAAGATTCATCTGTTAAAATTGCAGATTTTGGAATTATCTCTGAAGAACGTGAATACAAAGTCTGGCTTAAAGATTTAATAAATCCAAATGATGTTTTTGATTTAAAGATTGTAGATGGAGATGTTTTGTTTGATCTGATTATAGATCCTCCAACCCCCCTTGTAGAAAATTTTCAGGCTACCAGTGGAGGGGGAACAGCATCAAGTTCAATTACTCTTTCTTCTCCGTCTGGAATTACTGTAGGGGAACTCTTATTGATTATAGTTGCAAATGAAGATGCTACAGCCACACAACAATTCACAAACAATGTTGCTGGTTGGAGTTTGATAGGGGAATCTGGGACAGTTAGTTCAGCTGCACATATTGCCTCTTATTGGAGGAAAGCAGATGGGACTGAGGGAGAGGTTACAATAACAGCTCAGTCTTCAGACCAAATCATGGGATGGTATATTCGTATTTCTGGAGCAGATACTTCTAATCCTATAAATAATTTCAATTTTGCAGCATCTACTGCAAGTTCAGCAAGCCATGAAATTCCTGCAGTTACTACAAACATAGATAATACTTTGGCAATTTATGGGTTATCTTTTGATGGAGGAGACGGTGATCCGTTTAGTATTTCTGGAACTGGCTGGAGTGAGTCAGATGAACAGGAAGCAGGAACCAGTGGATATGCTGGGGTTAGTGGTTCTTGGGGGACAAAAGACCAAATTTCTGCAGGTTCTACAGGAATAGCAACAGTTGGAGCATCAGTTTCGGATGGAGCAGCCTATTTTCAAATTACAATTAATCCTTATAATCCCCCCATCCTAACAAATTCTATTGAGTGTGAAGAATCTTCAACTTGGCAGGACTGTTCAAATATTGGTTTTGGAGAAACAATAACTCGTGTAAGGGCAAATTGTACTTCTTCAACTTCAGTAGTAAATGCAAGTTTTAATTTAATAAATATTCCAGATTCAAACAATTTCTTTAGTTCAAATGCTACTTCAAACTCAACAGATTGGTGGATTTATGATAATACCGATTTAACTATAAATGATTCCGGGCAATTTAATTTAACAGCGATTTGTTATGATGGAACTGATGTGGATGTAAATGCTTCTTCTTGGACAGTTGCATGGGGTGTTTTGAATGCAGAAATGATTAATCCATTAGGAAATGCAAAAAACGTTTCTCAAAATAAAACTTTTGAATTCACTTCTAAAATAACCTGTTCAGGAGGAGAATGTGGATTTGTTAATGCCACTTTAGATCCTCCAACAAATTGGTGGGATATTGATTGGGGATATAGAAAAACAATAAATATTCCCAACGGAGGTTCAACCACTTTAACAAATTTTCCAGTTTACTTGAACATTTTTATAGAATCTGAAATGCAAGATGATTTAGAAGATTTGAGATTTGTAAATGGAACTTGCATCTCTGCAGGAGGGGTTGAAATGGATTATGAAATAGAAAATTACACTTTAACAAATGCCCATATATGGATAAGAATTCCTTCATTTATTCAAGGAACAAATTCTTTTTGTATGTATTATAATAATTCTGCAGCGGGTTCTGGACAAGATGTTGCTGGAACTTGGGATAATAATTATGTAGGTGTTTACCATTTGTCAGAAGGCGGAACATCTACAAGATATGACTCAACAAGATACAGTAATGATGGAACACCTACAAATTATGGTGATGGAGATGTTG
>CAZWUT010000097.1:0-2805 GCA_964636765.1 Candidatus Woesearchaeota archaeon
ATTTTGTTTTTATCCTGTGATACCTCGCCCTTTAGGGCGGGGTTATTCATTTTTTGAAAATGTTTAAATAGTTTAGATTTATTGGATTTGTTAATGGATAATCAGCAATCCTGTTTATACCAAGGTCATGGAGGTGATAGTAGAATTGTCAAATATCTTCTTGAAAACGGATTTGAAGATTGTATTACATGCACAAAAAATGACTATGAGAATGGGAAATGTAAAAATCACTGTTTCATGGACGCTGATAAAAAAAGGAAACTAATAAATGAAATTGTTGATGAATATTTTGAATTAAAAATGAAGTTTAATTTAAAACCTCTTGTTGAATATGAACAATTTGCTTGAGAATATTAAACTTTAATTTCTCCAGACTGCCAATCTTTTAAAATTAATCTTGATGTTTTATCTTCATCAATAATTCCTTTTTTCTTAAAAAATCCTTTTTGCTTTCCTAATTCTTCAATTAATATTTCAGAATCTCCTTTTGCATTTATTTTATAAAATTTTTCAAGAACATTTGGAAATTCTTTTATCAGTATATTAATGACCATTTCAGGTTCTTTAACCTGGGAAAAACTTCTTGCACTGACTTTTGTATGTTTTGCTATTTTGTCTTTTTCTGAACTTGAATATTCTTCTCTTGGGATGACTCCCGGACTGTCCAATAATAAGATTTCATCTGATAATCTTAATTTTTGTATTCCTTTTGTGAAACCTGCATCAGAGCCAACACCTGCAGAAGATTTTCCTATTAAGAGATTAATCAGAGAGCTTTTTCCTGTATTTGGATATCCAATAATTCCAATTATTGTTTTATGAAAATTTCTTTCTTCTCTTTTGATTTTTTTAGATTCTCTTTTTATTAATTCCCTTAAATTTTTAATTCCTGTTCTTTTTTTGCAGGAAATTAAAGCATTTGGTTTTAATTTTTCAATTTTGGCTTTATCTTTTCTTTTTAGAAGGTCTGATTTGTTTATAATATAAATTATTCTTTTGTTTTTTTTGAATATTTTTTCTTCAACTCCAAGATTTCTTGTATCTTCTATGAATCTTGCATCAAGAACTTCCATAATTATATCTGAATTTTCAATTATTTTATCAGATATATCAGGGTATTTTTGCCTTTGCTTGCGTATATTTTCAATTTTTTTAGTTCTTCTTGATGAAAATGAATATCTTTTTCTCATAAATTGTTTAAGAATTGGGGGTTTTTAATCTTTGAGAATTGTTTATGTTTTATATTGGGAAAATTTATATACTCAGTGTATTTTGGTTTTTTAGGTGATAGGAAGATAAATGAATAAGAAAATAAAAATAATGTACATAGCACCTTATAAAATGCCTTTAAATAGTAAAGGTTATGGGGGCATTGAGAAAACAGTCAGCAGATTAGATAAGGAATTTTCTGGCATATTAAATTATGAAACCCTTGTTTTTGCACCAAAAGATTCACATGTTTATGGAGAGTTGTGTGCTTCAACATTCAATAGAGCATGGTATTTTGGGTTGAAAGACAGAGCAATCACAAGCAAACTAAATCAAGAAAGAAAATTTAAAGAATATTGCAAAGATGCTATTGAGAAAATTAAAGAAAATAAACCAGATATTGTTCATGATTTTATTGGTCTTGTAAAGACAGAAGAGTTTTATAATGAAAAAGGTTCTTTTCCACCAGTATTATCAACTTTGCATAGTTCTCCAGATCCAGGACAATCAGAAATTTTTGAATATGCGGATGCTAAAGAAAATAACAGAAATAAAAAAATATTTTTTAATGCTATTTCTAAATCACAAAAAAAATCTTTTGAAAGAAAAACGACTGTTGATTATCTTGTTCCAAATTCTATTGAAGTAGAAGATTTTGATTTTGGAAAGAAAGGAAAGAATTATGTTTTTTTAATGAGTTCTCTTTCTCAAGAAAAAGGACCTGATATTGCTATTAAGGCAGCAAAACTTTTGAATAAGAAAATAATTCTTGCAGGACCTGTTCATGATTTTAATTCTAAGATAAGTTTGTTTTGGGAAGAAGATTTAAAACCAAAAATTGATGAAATAAAACAAAATTATTTTGAAGAGAAAAATTATGAAAAAGATTTAGAAGATTTCTTAAAATCAAAAGAGGTTAATGTCCTTTATTTAGGGGAAATAAACAGTGAACAAAAGAAATTTTTTATGAAAAATGCAAGTGCTTTTTATTATCCTGTTAAATATGATAAAGATTTTCCTAAAGTAGTGGCTGAAGCAAATGCTTCTGGTGTTCCGGTTGTTACTTTTGGACTGGGAGCAAATTCAGAAATAATTGAGCATGGAAAAACAGGATATATTGTAGGTCTTCCTTTTGATTTATTGCACTTTGCTGAATGGGCTGGTAAAGTTAATGAAATTTCAAGACAAGCCTGTAGGGATAATATTTTAAATAAATTTCCTGTTGAAAAACAAATTCAGGGATATTTAGGTGTTTATGAAGATATGCTTAGAAAGAAAGTTTAATCATATAATTTTTTCTTTTAATTAATTAAAATATATAAATAATTGTCTTAATTTTTTAGAAATGACGAAAAATATATAAATAAGAACGATTTAATTATGTTAGAATACTTTATTTTTTGCAGAAATGCAATATAATCGGGAGGGGAACAGATGGCTGAAGAATTAGATACAATACATGAAGCAGGATGTTTACATAAAAAATCAAGAAGAACTTTCAAGAAACTATCTCATTGGGAAAAGGAAGCTTAAGGTTATGCACCTTATAAGGTCTCCTCAGGGTATTTTTGGATTAAATTATATAGCACCTTATAG
>CAZWUT010000098.1:0-2775 GCA_964636765.1 Candidatus Woesearchaeota archaeon
AAGCAAACCCCATATATATGTAGATTGCTATAGAAATGAAAATTACTGTAAGAATCATGCCTGCTAATAGAGCAAGAAGTCCTCCTGTCATTAATGATTCATATGCCATTTTATCACCTCCTTTCAAAACATTGTTTAAATACATTTTTTATAGGAAATAGTGTTTTTTAAAAGGTTCTGTTTTTTTGAAATCAATCCAATTTTCTTCTTATATTTTAGGATTCTTTTATATCTGTCATTGACCATTTCTCTGATTTCCCTGTATTCTTTTGCGGCGTTTAATACAGCATCTCTCATAAAAATAAATGTATCCGGATGACTAATTAAAAGAATATCATTTGCTTTTAATGCATCAACTGCTGCTTTTCCTAAACTCGTAAATCCGTGATAATCCCTTATTGAGCCCATATTTAATTCATCAGCTACAATTAATCCTTTAAATTTTAATGAATTTCTTATGAAGTTGTAGGTTTTTTTTGAAAGAGATGCTGGTTTTGTTTTATCAATTGCAGTTATTACATGTCCTGTCATTATTGCATAAGCTCCTTTGCTAAAAGCTATTTTGTAGTTATCTATATGTTTCATTAAACTTGTTCTGGATAAATTAGAACATGGGAGAATAATATGGGGGTTTTGAGTTATACTAAGAATTCCGTAAGAAGGGAAGTGTTTTAGAGTTGGAATTATTTTGTTTTGCTGAAATATTTGCATAGCTGTAATTGCTAAAACTATTGCTGTTTCTTTTTTATCTGAATATGCCCTGTTTGAAGCTTCAATTTCAGAGATAGTTAAATCAGGATTTTTTATTTTAATTTTTTCCTCTGCTACATAACCCTGATATCCTTTTTTTGCAACATCAAGAAGTGGTGCAAAATTCATATTAAGACCTATTTTTTTCATTAATTTTGCATATTTTGTAACTTCTTCTTTAAAATAATTTAAGTTCCCTGTTTTTTCAAATTTCAGTCCGTATTCTCTTGGGGATTTATAATTGGAGATTTTCTTTAATCTGTTAAAGTATTTTCCACCTTCTCCATCTATTGCTAAAAATAAAGGAATCTGTTTGTGCTTTTTTTGCATGTTTTTTATAGAATTAATGAATTTTTTTAAGGATGGTATACTATCTCCTTCAAGGTCTTTTTGGTCATAAGTAATTATTTCACCCCCTTTTCCTATCATAAATCCACCTATGCCTTCTTTTACAAAAGATTCTATATCAGATAAAATATCAGGTGTTTTGCAAATAAATAACTGGCTTACTTTTTGTTTTAGATTGTTTGCTATTTTGTTTACCTTCCTTTTAATTTTATTTTACATATTCCTTAATCTTTTTATATTTAATCAAAATAAGTTAATTTTAAATAGAAGAATTATCTAATTTTTTTGTATCAATTGTTAAGAGCCTATAGCTCAGTCTGGTCATTGTCCCATGAAGTTTGACCATCTGACTATAGTGATAATTAAAACACAAGAGCCTATAGCTCAGTCTGGTTAGAGCGCTGGTCTTATATGACTGCAATTCATTGGAATTGCATCTCTCTGGAGTTAGATAGTCTAAGGGAGCCAGAGGTCCTGAGTTCAAATCTCAGTAGGCTCATATTTTTTAACTTATTTGCATTTTATTTTACAATTTTTTAAAGGAAATTTATTTTTTCAGAAAATTTTTTATTTAGATTTTTTGTTATTTTTTCTAATTTTTGTAAGAACTTTTTTATCGTCGGTAAATTTATTTTTTTCCTACATTGGAAAAAGTGTTTTCCTACATTTTCCCTACATTTTTAATAAGATTTATAAGAGGCAAAATCCTTTATTTTACATGAAAAAAAGAGTAGTGGTAACTTTAGTTGGATTATTTGTTTTATTTCTGATTAATTTTATTTCTGCTGCTTCAATTACAGAGGATTTGCATATTAATTTGCAGACAACAAATGCAACAGGAGGAATTGAAGTTGGAACTTATGATTTTTATTTTAATATTTCCACCACAAGCAATTGTAATTCAGTTGTTTACCAGCATTCTGCAAATTTAGCTACAGATTCAAGAGGTGTAATTTCATATTATCTTCCAAATGTTTCTTTGGATTATGATGAGCAGTATTATCTTTGTTATTACAGGGATGGAATTTTAAAGGACTCTTCAAAAATTGCCAGAACACCTTATTCTTTTACAGCAAGAAATATTACTTTAAGTGGTATTGAAGTTGATTCAAATTTGAATCTTGGAACTTATAATGTGACTTCTGGAAGTGGTCTTTTTAGATTTTTAGGAAGTGTTGTAAATCGTGTCAGGACTCTTTTTGTTCAGAATATTAATTTTAATGGAAGCATTTCCGGCACAGGAAATATTACAACAACAGGAAATGTAAGTGCAGATTATTTTATCGGAAATGGTTCTCAATTGACAGATGTAAATGATACTTTATCTCAATTAAACTGTTTAAATGAACAGGTTGTAAAATGGAATTTAAGTTCATCAGAATGGTATTGTTCAGATGTTTCAGCTCCAGGTGTTGGAGATATAGATGCAGTAAATACACCTGATGAATATTTGACTGGCGGACAGACTTCAGGAACTGTTAATCTTTATGTGAATGAGACAAAATTAAACCAGACAGTTGATTTTAGAATTTCTGATAATAATGATTCTATAAATAATTACATTGCTGAGAATAATAACTCAGTTGTAAATTGGGTTACAAGCACATTTATCCAAATAGCAAATATTGTAAACTTAGTTGGAAACTGGTCTGCTGATAAATCTAATTATTACAATAC
>CAZWUT010000099.1:0-2674 GCA_964636765.1 Candidatus Woesearchaeota archaeon
TTATAAGAATCATACTCATCTTTCCAAGGAGTGTCTTCTTCTCCTTTTAACACAGCATATTCTGTTCTGATTCCTTCATTTTTTAAAAGTCTCTTTAAAATCCCTGAAGCAACTCCACAATCTGCAAAATCTTTTCCATATGCTCCTTTTTGGTAATTTAAAATTAAAGTATCATTCTTTTCCTGAGGTTCAACCCCATAAGCAAGATATGTATTTTTTAATTCTTTAAACAATTTAGATTGTACTTTCTTTACTGCAGAATAAATTTCTTTTTTATCTTTTTTAGAATCATTTAAAACTATCTCTTTTTTCGGAGAATTATTACAAATTTCTTCAAGAAAGTTTGCACTAAGATTTTTTGGCCCTAAAACACTTGCCAAAGCAAATGTTCCCATAAGTAAATTTTTAACCCACTTTTTCATGTATTTTATAGTGAATTTTATTATATAAACCTTTCTATTTGTTACTTTTACTTAATGGTAACATACTCTAATAAAAAGTCTTTATTTTGAGATTTTTATGCTAAATGAATTATTAAAAGAAATAGAAAGTAAAGCAGATAAAGAAAGAGCTATACATTCACAGAGATATTTTAAAACCAAAAAAGGAGAATACGGTGAAGGAGATATTTTTATTGGATTAACTATGCCTCAGCAAAGAAGCATTGCAAAAAAATATTTTAATTTAGGTCTTCCAAAAATACAGGAACTTTTGAAAAGCAAAGTACATGAACACAGAATGACTGGATTAATTATTTTAACAGAGAAATACAAAAGAGCTAAAGATAGTGAAAAAGAGAATATTTTTGGGTTTTATCTTAATAATACAAAACACATAAACAACTGGGATTTAGTTGATGTTACATGCCCCAGAATTGTGGGAAATTTTTTATTAAACAGGAAAAAAAGAATTCTTTATGATTTGGTTAATTCTGAAAATTTGTGGGAGAAAAGAATTGCAATTATCTCTACTCTTGCTTTTATTGCTAAAAATGAATTTGAAGATGCACTTGCAATTTCAGAGCTTTTACTAAAAGATAATCATGATTTAATTCATAAAGCAATTGGGTGGACATTAAGGGAAGTTGGAAAAAAAGATATTGAAGTTTTAAGAAAATTTTTAAAAGGAAATTATAAAAGAATTCCAAGGACAACTTTGAGGTATGCTATTGAGAGGTTTGATGAAGGGGAGAGGAAAAAGTTTTTGAGAGGGGAGATTTAGTTTTTACTTTCTTCCCATAAAGAATCAAATTGAATTTTTTGCATTTCTGCAATTAATTTGTTTTTAATCAAAATGCCTATTGGCTGTTTTTCAAAAGTTATCATAATAACTATATCATCGTAGATAAATGTAGCTGTTTTTGAGTTCTTGAGTTTTTCATTAAAACGAGTTTCACGAAATTGTTTTTTATTTGTTGAAAACAATTCCCTTGCACTTTCATCAGCAATAAGTTTAAAATTTGTTTTATTTTCAACTCTTTTTATCATGTAATTTTCAACAAAATATAGCTTCATTATCTCTGAAAAACTTTCATTATCTCCAATCTCAAAAAGTTCTTTTGGTTTGTCACGAATTATTTTACTATAGATTGTTTTTAATCCTTCCACACCTTCATAAATTCCAACAAGAGGTTTTTTTGTCTGAGAACTTTGCAGAGATTTCATTTGATCAAAAATATTGTCTATAGCTTCTTTTTTCTCATTTAATATTTCCTTGAATCTTTGCGGGTTTGTGGCTTCAAAATGTTTAACATTATTTTTTATCACAAAAGATATTAGTCCTTTATCTAATAAATCATCTAATATTTCATAAATGGTTTGCCGAAGAATTTTTGTATTTTTTGCTATTTCACTTGCAGTTGCTGAACCCATTTTTAACAATTCCTGATAAACTAAAGCTTCTCTATGATTTAATCCATATTTTTCCAAACCTTCTGATATTTCCATAATTCTGTATATATTTCACATTATTTAAATCTGTCGGAATTATTCTACGACAAAGAAATATAAACAAATCTATTTCTGTGTGATTATAATTAAATAATAACAAAAGAACAAACAAAATGAAAGAACTAAAAAAGAATAAATTGAGAGAACTAAAAAATAATGAAATGGAAGAAAGGGTTGGAGAAAAATGTTTTTTATATAAATGCAGTCCTAGTGTGTTTAAAGATTGTGTAGAACAATACATAAAGAGATTTTTCACAAGATACATTGTAAAAGAAAAATATGGGGGGGTATTTAATTCTAAAGAAGATGGAAAAGTTAGGGAAATTTATGTAATAGAGGGTCTTGCCTTTTTTAAAACTCCTGCAATAATAATTACAAAAAATTGCAAAGATGAAATTAATAGTTATCTTGAGAGAGAATTGTTAAAATAAATCTTGATTTTGCTGAAAATTAAAATGGAAAACGAAATAAGAAAACAAACAGGAAATGCAATTTTAGTAGGAACTTCATTCAACAAACTCAATAAGATAAAGAAAGCGTTGAAAGGGGGGTCAAAAGTAAAATGAAAAATAGATATGAATTATGGTTAGAAAGAGGAGACCAACAACTATTTGTAGGAGACATGAAAACCCATTCAAATGTTCCAAGAATGGATGAAGATTTTGATTTCCGATTATTGGAAAAAAGATTTAATAAGCAAATCAAAAGAACAGCCAAATTAACAA
>CAZWUT010000100.1:0-2664 GCA_964636765.1 Candidatus Woesearchaeota archaeon
TTCGCACTGCAACGATTTGAGAAATTCAGAAGAAAAACAACCAATAATTTTACTTCAAAAGGATTTTGTTTCAAGGCAGATATAAAGCATTATTTTGAAGAAATCAATCATGAAGTCTTATTGGGAATTTTACAAAGAAAAATAAAATGTGAGAAAACTATTTGGCTGATAAAACAGATTATGCAGAACAAGGTTGTTGAAGAGAGAGAGAGAGAGAGAGAGACGAGCAGAATTGATAGTATAAAGGGCTTGCCTTTGGGAAATTTAACTTCGCAATTTTTCGCAAATATTTATCTTAATGAATTAGACCAATTTGTGAAACATAAATTGAAAGCGAGATATTATATAAGGTATGTTGATGATTTTGTAATTTTGCATACTTCTAAGAAACAATTAAATTTTTGTAAAAGTGAAATAAATAATTTCCTTAAAGAAAAATTAAAACTTGAACTTCATCCTGATAAATCAAGGATAATTAATCTTTCAAGAGGAGTAGATTTTGTCGGTTTTAGGAATTTTTACTATTATAAATTGTTAAGAAAGAGAAATGTAAAAAATATGGAAAGGAAAATAAAAAGTTACAATGAAGGAAAAATTGCCTCAGACAAATTATTCGAATCTTTTGAAGGTTGGAATGCTTATGCAAAATGGGGTAATAGTTATAAATTAAGAAATAAATTAATCAATGAAATTCTTAATCATTGCCCATAAACTTCCTCATTGCAGGATTCATATCAGTCATATGTTGTTGAGCAATATTCTGATAGAATTGATACATAATCATAATTACCAATAGAATTGCAGTTCCTGAGACCAATGCTCCAAGCAGGTTTGTAAATGAAGCTAAAAGTCCTATTGCAGCACCACCCATAATTGTTAAAGGCATGATATATCTATCTAAAATACTTTCTAAAATTCTGTTGTCCTGTCTAAAACCTGCAACCTGTAATCCAGATGCAGCAATTTTTCCAGCCTGGGCTTTTGAATCCATTCCTGAAGTTTTTACCCAAAATACTGAAAATATAGCACAAAGCACAACATAAAATAAAATATGTGTAATTCCCTGAAGGGCATATCTCCATAAAAATCCCCCTCTAATGAATAAATCTAATATATTTGTATGGTCCATCCAGAAACCTAATCCTGAAACTGCTCTTCCATTTACAAAATGCCCTAAGATTGTTGCATGTCCTGCCCAATTTTCAATCATTCCTCCAAACAATTGTATGTTAGCAACTAATGCAGCAACTAAGATAACAGGTATAACTGAAGCATAAAAGAAACTCAAAGGCCATTTCATACCATAGCCTCTTATTCTTCCAAAACTCAATGGAATTTCAACTTTAAGACTCTGAGCCCACACAACTGCCAAGAAGATTACAACTGTTGCAACTAATGCTGCTAATGCAGATGCGAATTCAATAGGATATTTATTTGTAATTGATTGTATTAAAACCAAAATTTTTCCTGAGCAGGGGGTGTTTCCGAAATCCAACAAGCAGTTTCTTCCCTGTTGGTTTATGAATTGGAAAGCTGAAGTAAATAATCTCCATGAAACACCAGCTGCAATAAATAAACTAACCCCTGAACCAAAACCCCATTTTTCACAGAGTTCATTCATATAGAATATGGCCAAACCTCCAAGTATCAATTGAAATATTACAATTCCGCCCATTCCAGGAAGAGCTTCAAGCCCCCTCATTGCAACATAAACAACTGCCTCAAAAATTATAAAGAAGAAAACCAAAAGCTTCTGGATTCCCTGAAAAAATTTCTTTCCTTCTGAAGTGTTTGTATCAATATTTAAAATACCTGCACCTGTTAATAACTGCAAAATAATAGAAGCCATTACAATTGGACCAATACCCAAAGAAATAATTGAACCAAAGTCAGTTCCTAAAATTATAGCTAAATATTCAAATCTTGACAGGGCATTTTCACTTAATCCAAAAAGAGGAATATTTGCAAGAATAAAAAAAGCAATAAGAACTACAATTGTCCATTTTAATTTAACATTAAATGCAACTTTTTTCTCATCCGGACTTTTAACTTCAGGGATTATCCCAAATATTTTTCGTAAGTCTGCCATTATTCTATTTCAAAACCTCCATATGTTGAAATGGGACAACTAAAAATCTTGCTAAAGATTTTTTGCCGTAGGTGGTTTACCATTTTATAAATTAAGAATAAGTGTTTTTAAAACTATTCAATTTTATCTTCAACAACTTCTTTTTTAACTTGAACTTTTTCAGAAACTTTTTTCACAGGTAAAATTATTTCTCCACCAGCTTTTTTAACTTTCTCAATTGCAGATTTTGAAGCCTCTTTTGCTGTGATTATTAATTTATTTTTAACCCCATCAGAAGCACTTTCTCCAAGAATTTTATAATCCTTTAAATTAATTTCATAACCTTTTGTAGTTTTCTTTCCATATCTTTCAAGATTTTTTTCAATTTGTATTAAATTAATTCTTTTTCTTGTATCTCTTTTTGTTCCTCTTGATGTAATTCCTTGCTTTCCGAAATAACTATGTCCAAAGAGTTTTGTAATGAGTGTTTTTTTATGGTCTGCTCTTTTACCACTACCTGACATTCCCTTTCCACCCCTGTTTCCTGTTTCTCTTTTATTCTTTCGTGCACCTGTTCCGTGAGTTCCCATTCCATG
>CAZWUT010000101.1:0-2650 GCA_964636765.1 Candidatus Woesearchaeota archaeon
CATATTTTACACTTTTTAGTTTAACCTTAATTGTCTTTGCTATAGGTCTTGGACATCCTTCGTGGTTTTCTTGGATGGGAGAAATTGTTGATAGCAAATACAGAGGAAGATGGTTTTCAAAACGTTCAACAATTTTATCCTTCACAACAATAATACTTTCAGTAGTTTCTGCAATTATTTTAACACATTTGACAAAAAGAGGTTATGAAAAAATCGGATTTATTATTCTATTTTCTTTAGCCCTTTTATCAAGAACATGGTGTGTAGGGATAATTAGAAAACATTATGAACCAAAAAATAAAAAACTAAATCTTAAAAAAGGAAATCTTAAAAATTTTCTAAAAAACAAACAAATCTTAAATTTCAAAAAATTCGCAAAATTTCGTGGAATGTTTGCAATAGTTATGGGAATAACTTCTCCGCTTATTTCAATTTATTTATTAAAAAATTTAGGATTTAGCTATGGAATTTATATGGCAATAATGTTGTCTGGAACTTTTTTCTCAATTCTAACATTAAATATGTGGGGAAAACTTGCTGATAAGTATGGAAATTACAGAGTTATAATCTTAACAGCAATAATCCTCCAAGTCTACCCTCTTTTATGGACATTTTCAAAATCCCCTGTATATCTCTTCTTTGTGCCTGCATTAATAGGGGGTGTTGCCTGGAGCGGATTCTTTATGGCCTCAAGAAATTTTATATATGATAATATTTCCTCTGAAAAAAGAAATGTAGCAATTTCTTATTTCAATTTATTTATTGGAATAGGTGCTCTTATTGGAGGATTTATAGGGGCATTATTAATAAAATTCATTACCTTCACTTGGATAGAACCAATAATCTTCATATTAATAATAGGAACAATCTTAAGAATAATTGTAGTATCATTTTGGATTCCAAGAATTAATGAAACAGGAAAAAAAGGAAAAATAAAAAGTTTTTCAGAAATTGAGCACACAATACTCAAAGAAGCCAAACCAACTTTAATTGAAGATGTTCATGAAATTGCAGCTATTCCTGGTTATTTAAAAGAAAGATAATTTTTTATGTAAAAAGATATACAATCAAAAAACTTTTAAACAAATCTGTTGTTGAATTAACATGTTTAACAGAAAAGTTTGTAACAAATGCGGAGAAAAGATAAATCCCAAACATAACTTTTGTCCTGAATGCGGAAAACCTCTAAAAGAAAATAAATCTGATTATGGTCTGTTAGGTAAAAATGATTCTGCAGAAATTAATGAAATGCAAAATATATTTTCTGGGTTTGGAGGAGGAATGATGAATAAAATGCTAAACAATGCAATGAAAATGCTTGAAAAAGAAATGCAAAAAGATTTTTCAGAATTAAACAACCAACCAAAAACAAATTTTGAGCTATTCATAAACGGAAAAAGAGTAAGCCCTGATAAAATAAAGGTTACAAAAAAACCAATGCAACAAAAACAAGTTGTTGCAAAAAAAGACCTTAATATTCATTTATCTCCAAAAAGTAAACAAAGATTCCTTAAAATGAAAAAACAGGAACCTTCAACAAACATAAAGAGATTATCAGATAAAATAATTTATGAAATAAACCTTCCGGAAGTAAAGTCTATAGAAGATATTTCAATCATCCAGCTTGAGAATTCTATAGAAATTAAGGCAGTTTCAGAAAAGAAAGCTTATGAAAAAATAATCAATCTTAATCTGCCAATAATTAATTATGGATTATCTGATGGAAAATTAATTCTTGAGCTGAAAAACTAACATAAAAACTTATAAATACATTAAATTTCTGAATTTAACATGAGGCTATAGCTCAGTCTGGTTAGAGCGCTGCTCTGATAAAATGAAACAGGGTTTCGTTTACAGAACTCTTTCAGAATTCAGTAAGGCAGAGGTCCTCGGTTCAAATCCGAGTAGCCTCATTTTATCCATACTAAACCTTTAAAAACCAAATTTTTCTAAAACTATCATGACAAAGGGAATGTATTATTACATAAGAAAAGCATGGAAAAAACCAGATGCCAAGATTCTTAGAGAAAGAATGGTTGAATGGCGTGCATCTGAAGCACAAGTTAAAGTTGACAAACCATTAAGACTTGACAAAGCAAGAGCTCTTGGATATAAGGACAAAAAAGGATTTGTAATAATTAGAATAAGATTAAATCGTGGGGGGCATAAAAGAGCAAGACCAAACAAAGGACGTAGAAGTAAAAGAATGCATACAAAAAAAACTCTTAAAATGTCTTACAAATGGATTGCAGAATATAGAGTTGCAAATAAATACAGAAATCTCGAAGTTTTAAATTCATATTTAATTGGAAAAGACGGCCAGCATTATTTCTATGAAGTTATCTGTGTAGACCCCACAAAAAACGAAATTAAATCTGATAAAAATATTAATTGGGTTGGAAAAAAAGCAAATAAAAAAAGACCAATGCGTGGATTAACCTCTGCAGGAAAAAAATCAAGAGGTTTAAGAAACAAACACCCAACTTCTAAAGTAAGACCAAGTGTAAGGGCTGGTAAAAGAAGAGGGAAATAAAAAATTTTCTCCGGCTTTGTGTATAAAGTAGTCTTTGTGTAAAAAGTTAATTATCCTTTCTCATAAAGTGAAGTTCCAATAATAACTGCAACTATGGCTCCGATAAAAATCCATAAT
>CAZWUT010000102.1:0-2626 GCA_964636765.1 Candidatus Woesearchaeota archaeon
TTTATGGTAAGTTATTCATTGTTCAAAATTTACACATATGCCATAAAAAGCAAGGATGAATTAATGAAAACTCTCCTGATTTTAATTTTAATAGTTGCTTTAGTAGGAGTTATATTTAATTCTGTAAGTTTTGCTAAAACAAGTATTTATCAGGCAAAAAACACAGGCCCTTCTGCAAATTACCAATGGCAAAGTGCAATGTCCTGGGTAAGGGAAAATACTGAACTTGGAAGCATTTTTGTTCATTGGTGGGATTATGGATACTGGGTTGAGACTCTTGGAGAAAGACCTACTTTAGCAGATGGAGGACATTTTCAGGGAGATTTCAGAACACATATGATTGGAAGATATGTTTTAACAACCCCAAATCCAGATACAGCATTAAGTTTTATGAAATCCAACAATGTTTCATACTTATTAATTGACCCAACAGATTTAGGAAAATATCCTGCTTACAGCAGTATAGGAAGTGATGAAGATACTCAGGACAGATATGCATGGATTTCAATGATGGTCTTAAATCCCTCACAAACACAGGAAACAAGAAACGGAACAATAAGAGTTTATCAGGGAAATACTGGTTTAGATGAAGATATAGTTTATTCCAATGAAAACAAAGAAGAAATATTTTTACCTGCACAAAAAGCAGGGGTAATTGGGGCTTTTTTAAAGGATGAATCAGGGGAATTTGAACAGCCTCAGGGAGTTTATATTTATAATGGAAATCAAGTTACCATTCCATTAAGATATTTATACATACAGGGAGAATATTTTGATTTTGGAAGCGGTGTTGAAGCAACACTTATGATAATTCCTTCTTTAAAAAGTGACGGAACCCAGCTTGATCCTGTAGGAGCATTGATTTATCTTTCACCAAAAACTTCAAAGAGTTTATTTGCACAATTATATTTAATGAATGATCCTCGGGGATTATATGAAGGTGTGGAATTGGTTCATCAAGAGCATAATCAGATTACTCAATATCTAATATCTCAGGGAGCCAATCTTGGGGAGTTTGTTTACTTTCAGGGATTTCAGGGACCAATAAAAATATGGAGTGTTAATCCCCCTGAAGAAATACTTATTAAAGAAGAATTTTTAAGAAGCACAGGAGAATATGCTGAATTAGATGATTTGCAATTAAGAAAATAGGATTTTAAAAAATAAAACCTTAAATAATCAATATTATTTCTTTTTTTTATGGTAAGAACCAAATTAAATAAGCAAAAAAGCATTGACAGCAGAATTGGGAGAAAAATAAACAATTTAATTGCTTTTTTGAAGTTTTTCAGAATAGAAAAAAAATTAGATTTTCCAAGAAAAATAATTGTGTTTAAACTGGATTCTATTGGAGATGGAATTTTATCTTTGCCAATGATTAAATTATTAAAAGAAAAAACAAAAGCCAAGATTATTGTTTCGTGTGCAAAAGATAATTTTGATGTCTTCTATAAACAGGGATTTATTGACAAGATTATTGTATTTGATACAAAGAAAAATTACTGGAAATCTATGATACAAAATCTAAAAAAATTGAGAAAAGAAAAAGTCGATTTGGCAATTGATGCAGGACAATCTTCAAATATTTCAGGTATTTTCTCTTATTTTTCTGCAAAAAGATGCATAGGTTTTAAAAAATCAAAAGGAAACAGAAACAAAGTTTATGATTTTTTAATTCCCTTAAATTATGAAAAGCACATGGTTGAAAATTATCTGAGTTTATTAAAACCATTAAGAATAAATTCCAATGAAAAACCTAAATTATTGAGGTTAAATTATGATGAAAAAGATTTAGAAAAAATTTCAAAATTATTAAGAAATAAAAAAAATATTGTTGGAGTTCATCCGTGCCATGCAATTGAATATAAAAGCTGGGAAATAAATAAATTTGCAAAAATAATTGAATTCCTTGCTGAAAAAAATAATCTTGCAATTATAGGAATTCCGGATGAAATTCCAAAAGTTAAGGAACTTTTGGAAAAAGTAGATAAAAAGTATTACAAAAAAATAATTAATTTAACTGGAAAATTAAAATTAAGAGAATTAATTGCTTTAATGGACAAAATTGATTTATTTGTTTCAAATAATGGAGGGCCAATGCATGTTGCCATAGCTATGGGTGTTCCAACTTTAAGTTTGATAAACCACGAACTTCCTTATAGATATTCTCCATGGTCAAAAAATTCTTTAGAAATTTACAAAAATATAGAATATAATCCCATAATTGGAGGAAAAATTCCAGAGAGCATTTCTGAATCTTCTGAAACAAATTCTATTGAATATGTTAAAAGATCAATAAGCAAGATTAGAAAATATATTAAATAACATACATAATTTTATAAAGAAAATGTCTTATGATTTTAAATGGCGAATAAAAAATTAGTTTCTATTACAATTCCAACATATAATAACAAAAAAACAATTCAGAAAACTCTTGAAAGTGTTAAAAATCAGAGCTATAAAGATATTGAAATAATTATTATTGACAGCAACAGCACCGACGGAACTTTAGAAATTATCAAAAAATTCAAGGATGTTAAAGTTTACCAATACGAGGGAACTCTTCTGGGAGCGAGAGGTGTTGGGGTGGATAAATCAAAAGGGGAATTTATTGCGTTAGTTGATT
>CAZWUT010000103.1:0-2615 GCA_964636765.1 Candidatus Woesearchaeota archaeon
TTCTTGAAAGGAGATTTGCCCAAGCAGATTTGTTTTTCTACCGGAAAATATTCACAAACAAAAAATTATGGCAGAAAGTTTGTGTCGTCTAATTTAATTAAAAAATATCCCTCCTCATCTTGGGATATTTTTTTTGCAAAAATACATATGAAAATGCATTCATATATTAAATCTTATCTTTTTATAATTTAATTTATCTTTTGTAAACCTTATCATGGTGATCAAAATCATAGAAATGAACACCATCTTCTTTTTTATTATATTTGAATATTAAAATAAAGCTTTTGCCAATATGAACTCTTTTGAATCTTTCCATAGGATATTTTAAATTTTTATAATGTTCAATATTTGGATCATTTAATATTTGATAAATTTTTTTCCAGATTATTTCGTATTTTTTCTTGTCTTTTTCTGCAAATTTTTGTAGAATTTTATGTAAGTTTTTCTCAATAGAAAACTTACGCATTTTCAATGCTATTCCTTAATTCTCTAATAGAATTAAATTTAATGAATTTCCCTTCTTTTTCAATCTTCTTTAATTTTTTTATATATTCTGGTCTTAATTCAGGTTCCATTATTTCTTCTCCGTATTCTAAGACAACTTTGACAATTGCCTCGCTTTTATCTTTAAGATTATGTTTTGCCTTTACAATGTTCAAAATATGGTTTGCTTCAGGTGATATATTAATCATTGCTTGTACCATATATACCATATATATGTTAGATATATAAACCTTTCTATGCAGAAAACTCTTCTAATTCCTCAAAAATTAGATTAAATGAATAATTATTTTATCTTTTTAGATAAATCTTCCAAATCTTTTTTTAAAATTTCAACTGCTTTCTTAAAAATATCCTCAACTTTAATCTGTCCAAATGTTTCCACACTCATAACAACATCTTTAGTTGTATCCACTTCAATTTCTTTTCCTTCTTTTTCAGCAATACCTTCACAAATATCATAAACTTCTTTTTCTTTATCATCAATTACAATAGATTTGTTTCCTTTATTTTTAACTTCAATAGAAGCAACATGGCTGGCTTTTTCTGCTATTTCTTTATCCATGCTGATTTCAACAACATCTCTGTAACTTATAAATCCAGGAGAAAATTTGGCATGTTCACTTCCTGTTCCTGCCTTTGTTGTGGCTTTAATTGAAATTTCCTGCCCTTCATTGAGCAATGTAATTGGGATTTTGTCATAAACAGGTTCAATATCTCCTTTTAAATTTCCTGAATAAACCATTCCAGGTCCTTTTACATCTAATTTTAAAGTGCATTCTTTTTTATTTTGCTTTAAAGGAATTAAACCCATTCTGTGCGCAATAGTTTCATCATATAAGGGAGAATCATTTCTTGAAATTTCAACATCTTCAATCGCAATAATTGGAATTTGATTTACATATCTTCTTATTGCATTTGCCAAGCTTTCACTCATTTCTGCTTTGAAAACAATTTTGTTGTCTTTTTTTGATATTTGATCCATTTTATCTTATCTTTTAGAGAGTATATAAAGTTTATTTAAATTTTAAACTCTTCTTCCTCTTCTGCCTCCTTTTTTCTTTGGTCCCCCACGGGGAATTCTTGTTGTATCAAGAATATTTAATATTTTAAAACCTTCTCTTGATAGGCTTTTTATAATTGCATTAGCTCCGGGACCTGGAGTGGGATTTCCAGTTTTTGCACGAATTCTCACATAAAGGGATTTTATTCCCGCATCTTTCATAGATTCACTAATCCTCTTTGCAATGAACATAGCAATTGTGGGGTTTGCTTTTAATCTGTTATGTTTAGTAACCATCCCTCCTGAAACTTTTGTAATTGTTCTTCCTGACATATCTGTAACATGGCAGATGGTATTATTGAATGATGTGTAAATGTGGGCAATTGCTTCAATATTTTTCTCTTTTTTCTTATCTTTTTCTTTTTTCACTTCAACTGGTTTTTCTTCAGGCGAAGCGACTGTGTTCGGCGAGCCTTTCACAGGAATTTCTTCTGTAATTTTTATTTCTTCAATTTCATTTTCTGTATCTTCTTTTTTTGCCATTATTTATTTCCCTCTTCTTCATTTTCTTCTGCTTCAGGTTTTTCAGCAGGTTTAACTTTTTTTGGCTTTTTAGGTTTTACTTTAATTTTATTTTCCATCTCAACTGAAACAACATAGGAAGGACTTCCAACAACAGAACCATTAACCAGAACTTTTTTATGAGAAATTAATTGCCTTGCTTCTTTCATTGTTTTGACTAATTCTTTTTTAACCAAAACTGTCTGCAATCTTCTGTCTAAAAAATTTCTTTTATCCAGTGCTAAAATATCTGCAATTGAATTAACATTCATGCCCATTTTATTTAATCTGTCAAATAAAACTTTTTGTTCTTCTTCTGATTTACCAATTAATTTTTTAGCCTTTGACCTCATTAATTTTATCCTTGCTTCTGCTTTCCATATTTCTTTTTTATTTTTTAATCCATATTCCTTGACAATAATTTTTTCTTCATCAATTCTTGCTTTGTCAAAAGGTCTTTTTGGTTTTGAATATTTTTTATGTTTTCGTTTCATTTTAGTTTAGCAGGTTTTTAGTTAATGAATTTCCTTTTATATTAAGACTTTCATGT
>CAZWUT010000104.1:0-2580 GCA_964636765.1 Candidatus Woesearchaeota archaeon
TCTTTAAAAAAGACCTTGCCCTGTCAGCCCCTCCTGCATCAGGAGATACAACAACTAATTTTTCAACATCATTAAGATGTCTTTGAGAGAGATATTTTACAACTGCAGGGAAACTATAAAGGTTGTCCATTGGAATGTCTGCCGGATAAAATCCCTGAATCTGGGCTGCATGCAAATCCATTGTTATAATTCTTTTAATTCCAGGAGAAATTGAATTAGCTAAAGCTCTTGCAGAAATCGGAACTCTGGATTTATGCTTTCTGTCCTGTCTTGAATAAAGCATATTTGGAAAAACAAAAGTAAGACTCTCAACAGAAGCACTCAAAAGCAAATCTTTGATTAATAATAACTCAACCCACCACTGCTGAGGGTCTTTTGAAGAATCATGGATAAAATAAACATGCTTTTTCCTGACATTATGCTGAACATATACACTAATTTCTTTATTATTAAACATCTCTATTGACACAGGATGAAGAGGGGCAATTTCTTCTTTTGTTGTTTCTATGAATTTCTGGATTTTTTTTGCAAATTCCCATGCTTTTGCATTTGGGTCAGCCAGTAAAATTACATCTTTCATGTATAAAAAAATTCAGATTTGTTTAAATAGATTATTATATAGAAACATATATGAACAGGAAAAATATTTATAATATATAAATTTTTTCTCATAATAATGATTGATGAACACAAAAAAGAAGGAAAATTAAAAGTTTTTCTTAGAAAGGCTAAAAAAGTATGAAAAAGAAAACATAGAATCTACTGCTCATACTTTTTTCAGAATCAGCCAAAAACAAAGAAAAATATATACAGAAGAAGAATTAAAAAAGATAATCTTAAATTCCAATCCAATTGAAGTAATTATTCAAAAAAATAATAATTATGCTGTAATTTATAGTTATAATAATAAATTTATTAAGATAATTCTTAACTTTTCAACCAATAAAGTTTATATAGTTACATTCTATATTTTAAATAAACAACAAGAAAAGGAAATTGGGAAATGAATAAAATTTTAAATAAGCCAGGAGAATTTGATTTTGATTTCAAGAATGACATCTTTTTCTTTAAAGTAAAAGATAGAGAGTATTCTTATTCAATTGAAATGAATGATATTGTAATTGATTTTGATGAAGAAAATTTCATTACAGGATTGCAGGTCTTTAATGCATCAGATTTTTTTGGAATAGATAAAAAACTCTTACAGAAAGTTAAAGGATTTAAAATGCAGGCTAAAGTTGAAAATAATGTTATTAAAATAAGGCTTACATTTAGTATGAATTTCAGAAATAAAGAGATAAATTACACTCCAATTATATTTGAAAGAGTAGATAATAAAATACCTAATTCAGAAATTTTATGTACTGTTTAAATGCAAAAAGAAAAAATCATCCTCGGTGTTTTGATTTTATTTTTAATTGCAGTAAATTACAATTTTGTGAATGGTTTTCTTGAAAGAAATTTCTTAGAGAATTATGAATCTGTTCAGGTTGAAAGAGTTATTGACGGGGATACAGTTGTTGTTAATGGAAGTTCAATGAGATTATTAGGAATTAATTCTCCTGAAAAAGGAGAGGAATATTATAAAGAAGCAGGGGAATTTCTTAAAGAAAAAGTTATGAATAAAACAATTAAAGCTGAAAAGCACGGAAAAGACAAATATTACAGAGAACTTGTTTATTTGTTTGATTTAAAGAATATTAATCTGGAAATTGTTGAAAAAGGGTATGCAAATTATTATTTTCCGTCTGGCAAAGACAAATATTATGATGATTTTGTTAAAGCATGGAAAACCTGTCTTGAAAATAATGAAAATTTGTGTGAAAAATCTTCAGACAAATGCAGTGAATGCATTGAAATAAGGAATTTTGGTTATAATAAAGATGTTATATTATATAACAAATGTGGATTTGATTGTGATTTAACAAATTGGAATGTAAAAGACGAAGGCAGAAAAAAATTAATTTTTGGAAATTTAATCTTAAAACCATATGAAAGCACTAAAATAACTCCTGAAGATTTTGGAAATTATGATTATATATGGACAAAAACAGGGGATAGTATATTTATAAGAGATTCTGAAAATAAGTTAGTTTTGTGGGAGAGTTATTAAACTTTATTATAAGAAACCCTTTATAGAAAATTTTAAATACTCATATCAATTGATATAATCATGCAAGAACAAATTAGAAAGTCTTATTTGGAAAGAAATCCTCTTGCTAGGAGCCCTACTTTACAAACAGTGTTAATGGTTGAGAAATTTATTGATGAAAATAGTGGAGAGTATAAGAAGACAGAATTGTTCAGTAAACTTCCTAAAAAAGTAATGTGGCAAACTTTTCAAGTTATAATGGAATATCTTGAAAATACCATGAGAATTGTTTATGATTCTGAAGGTTATGTTGTTTATATCTGGAATCCTGAGTTCTATGAGAAAATTAAAAACAATCCTGCAATTAAGATATGAAACCTGAAAAAATTATTTTTGTTGATAAAAGTCTTGCAGACAGTTTTAAGAGTCTTGGAAAAAATGAATAACCCCGCCCTAAAGGGCGAGGTATCACAGGATAAAAACAAAAT
>CAZWUT010000105.1:0-2501 GCA_964636765.1 Candidatus Woesearchaeota archaeon
AGTATAACCTCTTGAAGGAACTATTCTAAACTGACAAACCACATCTGTTTTTTTTGGCTTGTATTTCAAATCAATAAAACTTTCATAATGGACTTTTGTCATTTTATCACTTCTTTTTAATCCCTTATTTTTCATGAAGCTAACTTAGTTTATAAAATTATTTTTTCTGTTTTATTTTTTCAGGAAAGAAATAAATAAACCAGACAAACCACAAAATCCAAATTGATCCCATCCAATCCTGAGTTAAGATTTCAGGAATTCCCCAAAAACCAAAGAATCCCAGAAAACCAAGTTGCCAATTTTTTCTCAACTTTCTTTTTGTCACGTTTTTGTTTTTCATTTTAATCTAAATGTTTTGTACAATTAAATAATTTTAGTTCAGGTTCACCTGTTTCAGGATTAAACTCAAATATTGTTAATGAAGTGTTTTTTAATTTTTCAAATTCTTCTACATCTTTATCAAATAAGGTTGAAAGAATAATTCTGATGAATTCAGAATGAGAAACAAGAAGAATATTTTTTTCTTTATGGTTTTCTGACAAATATTTTATTAAATTTAGTGTTCTATTTTTTCCCTCACTTAAAGTTTCGATCCCAAGATTTTTCAGTTCTTTTTCATCATCTTTTATTTTTTCCCAATTTATGCTCTCCCAGAATTTTGTATTTTTTGCCTTTCTCCCTTTAAGGTCTCCCCAATTTCTTTCCCTCAACCTTTCATCCAATTCAAAAGGAATTTCAGGATGAAATTTTGCAATTTCTTCTGCAGTATCTTTAGCACGGTTTAAATCACTAGAGAAAATCAAATCAATTTTTTCATTCTTCAATCTTTCAGCAAGTTTTCGTGCCTGCTCTTTTCCTAATTCAGAAAGGGTGCCTTGTAAATGTCCTTGAATAATTCCTTGTTTGTTTTCTTCTGTTTCTCCGTGGCGCGTTATTATTAGTTTCATTTTATTTTCCGCAATAAGTTAATTCGCATCTTTTGTTATGATAACTCTGGCATTCTTTGCAGTTTCCATGCCTTGGACAGCTTAATTCAGGGCATCTGCAATCTAAATTTATTTCAGTGTTTTCTTCTGGTTCTTCTGGGAAAGGATAGTTTTCTTCAGAAGGCATTATAATTTCTTAACCTCTATTCCAGTTTCTTTATCATTAATCTGAAATCCCAAATCTTTTACTATTTCTCTTAATTCGTCTGCTTTTTTCCAGTTTTTCTCCTTACGAAATTTTTCTCTTTCATCAACAAGTTTCTGAATTGCAAAAGGAATTTTTATTTTATCAGGTTTAAGCAAATCCAATCCAAAAACTTCATCCATTTTTTCAATTGTTTTAATTTTTCCTTCAGCTTTTTCATCCCGAATTAATCCCCATAAAACCTGAAGGGCATTTGGAATATCCAAATCATTATTTATTGCCTTATGAAATTCCATAAGGCACTCCTGATTGATTTTTTTATCATCTTTAATTTCAGAAATAATATTTTTAAGTCTTGCATAGGAGTTTTTGGCATTATCCATGTTCTTTTTTGTAAAATTTAATTGTTTCCTGTAATGCCCAGTTAAGATAAAATATCTGTAATCCATTGGGGAATACCCTTGTTCTTCTAATTCAGAAATTGTTGCAATTTTGCCAGAACTTTTGGACATTTTTTCTCCTCCAAATGTGAGAAAAGCCCCATGCATCCAAAATTTTACCCAAGGTTTTTTCCCAAAAGCACACTCTGATTGTGCAATTTCATTTGTATGGTGAATTGGAATATGATCTTCACCTCCTGTGTGTATATCAAACTGTTTTCCTAAATATGAAGAAGACATTGCAGAGCATTCAATATGCCATCCTGGAAATCCAATTCCCCACGGGCTTTCCCATTCCTGCTGTCTTTTTTTGTCTGAATCTGCAGGAGAAAATTTCCATAATGCAAAATCTGTTTTATTTTTTTTCTCTCCAATACTTATTCTTTTGCCCGCCTGCAGTTTTTCAATTTTTAGTTTTGCCATTTTTCCATAATCTTCAAATTTAGAAGTATCAAAATAAATTCCGTCAGAAGTTCTGTAAGTGTAACCTTTTTTTTCCAGAATTTTAATCAAATCAATCTGTTCTTTAATATGTTCAGTTGCTTTACACCATACATCTGGTTCAGTTATATTTAGTTTCTTCAAATCTTCTTTAAAAATTTTAAGATAATAATTTGCAATTTCCCCAGCACTTTTTCCTTCTTTTGCAGCAGCTTTTTCCATTTTATCTTCACCAGAATCTGCATCACTTGTTAAATGGCCAACATCTGTTATGTTCATAACCTGTTTGAAAGAAAAATCATTATATTTCAGAACTCTTTTTAAAATATCTGAAAAAATGTATGTTCTTAAATTCCCAATATGCTGATACCAGTAAACAGTTGGTCCGCATGAGTAAATTCCAATAGTTTTTCTAAGGGGCTTAAAAATTTCTTTTTTTCTTGTTAAAGTATTGAATAATTTTAATTCCATTAAATAACTAAGAATAAA
>CAZWUT010000106.1:0-2362 GCA_964636765.1 Candidatus Woesearchaeota archaeon
ATATTTTTTATTTTTTTATTGGTATTGTCTGTGATAGGATTTGCTTCTGCTATAAATACCACAATAAATATTCAAACATACGCCTCACATACCATTTTTGTAACACCCCTAAAAACAACAGGTGAATATCAGGTAATATCACAGCCTGTTTCTGGATTCACAAGTGTCTATGGTGAAAAACAAGTAATTCTTGATGTTAATGAAATATTCCATATCTATGTCCTTGTTAAAAAAGGTGAAAACACAGTTTATTTTAAAAAATTTAATGAACAGACATATGAAGCAGGAGGAATTTATAATTTAACAGTCCTTCCTTCTGGTGTTAATCCTCCAAAAAAACCAGAAATAATAGAAATAGCTTCTCTGCCTGAAGATGAATCAAATGAAACAATCAATGAAACAAATTCAACAAATCAGACTGATAATAAAACAACAGAAAGTGAAAATATCACAACAGAAAAACAGGAAAAAATAACAGGATTTGCAGCAAAAGAAATAAAACTCACAGGAAAAACACTTCTATATACAGGAGGTACTATTGTTATATTAATTATCTTATCCTTCTTATCCAGATATTTAATTAAATTCAAAAAGAAAAAGCCAAAAGAAATAAAGATAAAAAAACTAAGTGAAGTTCATGAAGAAAAGAAAAATCAGGTAGAAGACCAGATTAAAAAAATTGAAGAAGCTAAAAAAATGATTCAGGATGCAGAGCATGAAATAAAAAGAATCAGAAACCCAAATTATGACAGAATAGAAGCAGCTAAAAGAAAATTAATAGAAGACCAAAAAGAACTTATGAGACTAAGAAATGAAGCCAAAGAAACAGGAAAAGCCTTAAATGAATTAAAAAGAGCTGAACCTTCACCTGCATCAAACCAGCCTCAGACTCAGCCAAAACAGTTTGAAAACAAAGGTGAATAATTCTTACTGGACAATATTAAACCTAATTAGTTAGCTTTAAAAATAAAGTTTTTCTTAGAAATCTGTAATTGCCCCGATAGTACAGAGGCCAAGTATGCGGCCCTTTCACGGCCGTGACCCGGGTCCGAATCCCGGTCGGGGCGTATTGTTACTTCTAAATTAATACAAAACCAAAATATTTATAAATAAATTAATTCTAAAAAATTTATGAAAGAATCAAAAGTTGTATGGCATAAAGAAAAACATAATGAAGTGATTGATTATCTAGAAAAAAATTTATTGCTTCAAAATTTAAATTTATTTATTTATCAAGAGAATGGAGAAGATTTAAAATATTGGGGGGTTTTACAAGATGTAAAATATATCGATTCTGATGGAAAAGAAGTTAGAAGAATAGATGAAGATTATGATTATGATGCACCCCTTTTATTGAAATTTGAGAATTTAGAAGTAAAAGTTCTTGGGGAAGAAATTTTCTTAAACCTAGAGAAAGAAAAATCTGGAAAAGAATTTTATACTTTAAGTGGAGATGACGGAACTTTAATTAAGATGATTAAGAAAAAGAAAAATGTGCTAAAAGAAGATTACTTCTTAAAAAATAAAGCAATTAAACAATGAGAGTGTATCACTTTTAATCTGACCTCAGTCGGGGCGTTCTATCTTCTTGGCACCTTAGTGAGAATCACTCTATTTTAAATGGAAAAAATGGTCGGAATTTGTCCAAGATTAATATAAAATAAGCTAGATAAAGAACAAAAATACTAATAGCCAATTATTGGAATAATTGGCTACTGCTAATAGCAACATTTAAATAGTTAAAAAAAATATATTTTTATGGAAGAATTAATGTTTGAAATGAATCCTTGGTGGGAAGAACCCCCAAAATCAGAAGGAATTTTTAGAGAAAAATATTTGGAATTCTTTGAAAAAAATTTAAACAACAAAGACATAATTTTTATTACTGGGCTAAGGAGGGTTGGAAAAAGTACCTTATTAAAACATTTTATATTTAGGTTAATAAAAGAAAAAGATATTAATCCTAAAAGAATAATGTATTTATCACTGGATGCTTATCTATTTAAAGAAAATCCCATTCATGAATTAGTAAAAAAATTTAGAAAAATCCACAACATAAAAATTAATGAAAAAATTTATTTGTTTCTAGATGAAGTTGTTTATAAAAAAGATTTTAATCAGGAACTAAAGAATTTATATGATCTTGAAAATGTAAAGATATTTGCAAGTTCTTCATCTGCTTCTCTATTAAGAGATAAAAAAGCTTTTTTAACTGGAAGAACAAGAACTTTGGAAGTTGATCCTCTCGATTTTCAAGAATTCTTATTATTCAAGAACTACACTGCCAAAAAATCTGAAGAATATATGTTGGAAAAGTATTTTGAAGAATATATGGAATATGGGGGAATGCCTGAATATGTCT
>CAZWUT010000107.1:0-2345 GCA_964636765.1 Candidatus Woesearchaeota archaeon
TAGGGAATCATATTTCCCGTTTGTAGGTGCGGATATTAAGGACTTTTTTGAAAACATGCTTTAACATTCTTTCAATTACATCAATAATATCTTCCTGTTCAATAAAACTCATCTCTACATCTATCTGAGTAAATTCTGGTTGCCTGTCTTTTCTTGAATCTTCATCTCTGAAGCATTTTGCAATCTGAATATATTTATCAAAACCTGCAATCTGGGATAATTGCTTAAATAACTGGGGTGATTGAGGCAAAGCATAAACTTTTCCTTTATCTTTTCTTGACGGCACCAAAAAGTCTCTTGCACCTTCTGGTGTTGATTTTCCTAAAATAGGTGTTTCAATATAAACAAATTCTTCTTTTTCAAAAAATTCCAATACAGCTGAAATTACTTTTCCTCTAAGTATAATATTTTTCTGCATTTTCTCTGTTCTTAAATCCAAAAATCTGTTCTCTAATCTGGTGTCTTCAAAATTATCAGCTTTAATGTCAAAAGGCAATTTTGGGCATAAATTAAATACTTTAATTTCAGAAACACTTACTTCAACTTCCCCCTGCTTTCCCATTTCTTTATTTATTTGTTTTTCAGGTCTTGATTTAACTTCTCCAACAATCTTAATACAAGATTCCAAAGTAATTTTTTTAGCCTCTTCAAAAGCCCCTGATTTACCTGAATTTCTAGAAACAACACACTGAACTTTTGAATACCTATCTCTTAATACAATAAAAATCATTGATTTAAATTCCCTAATAGAATCAACCCACCCGCAAATCTCAACTTTCTTTCCACTTAAATTTTTTTCAACTTCTGATATTTTATGTGTTCTAAGCATAATAGAAATAATGGGAAGAGGTTTATTAAGATTTTTGGTTTATCTTATCTGCCTTGTCATATGCAGCCAAAAACAATCTTTTTACTATTTTCGCAAAGGCTTCATCCCTTATTAAAAGAGTTGTATTTTTCTTTATCAATCCAATCAATACTTCTCTATCATCTAAAACCCCTATAACCGCTCCTTCATTAGGAAACTGCCTTATATTCGGTTTAACTTTTAACCATTTTTTAACATTAGATTTAGTTTCATCGTCATACCTAACCAAATCTTTCATTTCAATTCCTTTTTTAAGTTTTTTTCTTGTTCTCTCAAAAGCACCAGGCCTAATTTTTGAATCCCAACGAATATTATATCCATATTTCTCAACCTCTTTCATTTCATCGGCAATTTTCCAAAAACCTTTATCCCCCTCCCCCACAATTAAAATATCCTTCTCTTTTTCTTCATATATTTGTTTCATTGCTCTTGCTTTATTTTTTACTTCTTCCAACAGTTTTTCTTTCTCTTCCACCAATTTTATTAAAAAATCTGGGCTTGCAGAAGCAAATTTCTTTGTTTTATCCGGAATAACCCTAACTAATCCTTTATCAATTAACCCTTGTAAAACAACATAAATCTTCCCATAAGGAACTTCTGCTTTAGAAGAAATCTCTGCAGCAGGCAATTTTCCATGTTTAACTAATTCAGAATAAACCTTTCCTTCATTTTTTGATAATCCTAATTCCTTGAATATTTCTATTTCATCCATAACCAAATCTAAAACTCAAAACATTATAAACCTTATGATTTGCAACCCTCAGGGTTGTTGCATTAATTTAAATAGATACTCATTTATTAATCACTATAAAATGAATACAAAAAACATATACAATTTACCTACAAGAAAAAAAGACATCAAATATGTTATCAAGGATAGCCCAGCTCATAAAATTTACAATACAGATGGAAAAAGATATGATGCTACAAAAGCTATAGACCTTACAGTAAAAGAAGATACAGAACTTTATTCCATGTTAGAAGGGGAGGTAATATTCACTTTTGATGGAGTTAATAAAACTTGGAATAAAGAATCAGAACCTCCAAAAGAATTTATGAAAAAAAAAGAATGGGATGGAAATTATATTGTAATTAAACATCCCAACAAAGAATTAACTCTTTATTCCCATCTCAAATTAAACGGAATAAAAGTAAAAAAAGGGGACAGAGTAAAAGCAAAACAATTTATTGGAGATTCCGGAAATACAGGATGGTCTATGGGGCCTCACGTACATATAATGCCTCACGATTTTCCTGAAGAAAATAATGGAGGATACAGAAGTTTAGAACCTACTTGGAAAAAGGGGATAAAAGAATTTCTTGACAAAAAAACAATATCTTACAAAGATGTTCCAAAGGAGTTTTTAAAATGAACTCAAAAAACGCAGTAATTTTTGATGGAGATGGAGATGGAACTAGCGCAGCTGCCATATGGTTGATGGACAAACCAGGAAAATACATCCCAATAACAAATCAA
>CAZWUT010000108.1:0-2319 GCA_964636765.1 Candidatus Woesearchaeota archaeon
TTCCAAGAGAAATCAAAGGGTGGGAGAGTTAATTTAATCAATCTTTTATGTTATTTTAATTTTTATAAAAACCCAAATTGAAATTTTTAATTAATTATAATAAAAGCAATTTTTAATTATACTTCTTTAATCTCTATATCTCTTTACAGAAAAATTTATAAACAATTTTTCTCTGAATTGATTATGAATAATGAAAAAAATCCCTTTGGTGATCTTGTTGGAAAAATGATTGTAACAAAAGAGGGCAAAAGATTGGGTTTTGTTAAAGATATAACTTTTGAAACAAATACAGGGGAATTAATTAATATTGTTGTAAAAGATTCAACACCTTATACTAAAAACTTAAATTTAGAAAGAACTTCTTCAAATGAACTTTTAATTCCTTATAGTGCTATAATAGCTATCGGGGATTTTGTAATTGTTTCTGAAGAAGACTTAATTTAGGTTTATCATTAATTACCTAAATATTTAAAAATAAAAATTTAATTAACTATATTATGAAATTAATCAGTTTTAATTTAAGCAAAATAAATGCAGAAAAAATCTCCGAAAATCCAAAAGAAGTTAGCATAGATACAGGAATAGATGTTTTGGATATTGGTGAAGTTAAAACAACACCCATAAAAACAAAAGAAAATTTAATGGCTATTAAATTTGAATATAAAATTTCCTATAAGCCGGAATTTGCTAAAATAAGTTTTATTGGAACTGTTTTACTTTCTGTTGAATTAAAAGAATCAAAAGAGGTTTTTAGGCAATGGAAAGAAAAGAAGATCCCGGATGAATTCAAATTAAAATTACTTAACTTAATTCTGAGAAAATCAAGTATAAGGGCCTTACAATTAGAAGAAGAACTTGGATTACCTTCACATTTTCAAATGCCTTTTTTAAAACCAGGAAAAACCAAAGAAGAATAAATAATTTTTTTAATATCAACAACTTTAAAAAAATAAATTCTTTAAAATATGTATGAAAATCTCTGAAAAAAAAAGGGAAAAAATATTTGAGCAAATTTTAGCTTATTTATATTCTATAAACCCAAAACCTGTTTTTACCTTGCATATAGCTCAGGAAATTGCAAGAGATGAGGAATTTGTTAAGAAAATGCTTTTTGAATTAAAAAAGAAGAATTTTGTTATAGAAATAAAAAAGAATCCAAAAGGTATCCCTTATCTTAAAAGATCAAGGTGGAAATTAACAGAAAATATATATGAACTTTATAAACAAAAACAAACAACCCCTTTGAAATAATATATATCAAATCAACTTAATCTTTTTATAGTTTAAATTTTTAAAATTTTCATGGATGAAATAAAGGAGGCTTTTTCAAGAGTAAAAGAAGATATAAATTTTTTAAAACAGGAGATTAATTTTCTTAATCAAAATTTGTATGAAATCCAAAAACAATTATTTGAAATGAATTCATTTATGGAAAATTCTTTTGAAAAAATAGATGAAAATAAGAAAAAATTAGAAGATTTATCTTCGACATATAAAACTTCATTTAAGACAGTTCCAACAGACATTCCAACACATGACTTAGCTTTAGAAGGTTTAAAGGGCCAAAATTTAGGTATTTCCATAGGAAATCAAGGGGTTCCAACAGACAAACAGACAAACAGACAGACAAACCAACACATAGATAAAAGTTCGTATAACTATGAAATACCCCCACCACAAAAAAAGAACATTTCTTCTGATAATTCTATAGAAGATGCAATAGAGATTCTTGATTCTCTTGATAATCTAAAAAAAGAAATTCGTTTAAAATTCAAGAGGTTAACTGATCAGGAAATGCTTGTTTTTACAACTCTTTATCAACTTTCAGAAGAAAATGGTTTTTCTGATTATAAAGAAATTTCAATAAAATTAGGATTAACAGAGAGCTCTATAAGGGATTATATTGGAAGATTAATAAAAAAAGGCATACCTGTTGAGAAAATTAAGGTAAATAATAAAAATATCCAACTAAATATCTCTAAAAATCTTAAAAAAATAGCCACTTTACACACAATTTTGCAGCTTAGAGGTCTTTAAAAGAGGTTTTTGGATCTTAGTTCCATTTATCCTTTTCACCGAATAACTTTTATCCTCTCTTTTTAGTTTTCTCTTTATTTTCTATTTAAAATAATCTCTTTTTTCTTATTTTTGTAGGTATTTTTAATGGTTTTTTATTAAAATTTTATTAATTTAACTCTCACTTTTTGAGTTTTTAACCTAATATTGGCTTATTTTTTGATTTTTATTACCCTTTTTTCCTTTATTAATTCTCACTTTTGATTTTTTTAGGAGTTTTTCCTTTATCTCATTATGTATAAA
>CAZWUT010000109.1:0-2184 GCA_964636765.1 Candidatus Woesearchaeota archaeon
TCAAATATTCCTTAATTTTATATTTAGGTTCAAATCCACGAATTCCATGTGCATATGGTTGTTCAAGACTTTTAAAGAATTTAAATAAAGGACTATTTTTATCAAATTTTTCTAAAGGTTTATACAATTCCAAAACAAAACAATAATCATGAGGTGCTTCAACAATACTTCCTTTCTTAGAACTATTTTCTTGTAGACTAATAAAAACATTTTTTGTTTCAAAGGAATTCGGAATTTCACGTGCTGAATTTTCTTTAAATCCAGAGGAAATTAATTTAGATTCTAATTCTTTTTTAGATTCACTGCTTGAAAAGAATTCTTGTAAGTATGTTGTCATATAGGGGGGAAATTTTGGAGGTTTAAAAGAATTTATATTCAAGAAATTAACTTAATGCTTATGCAATCTTTTGAGTTTTTCTTTTTTCTTTTTTGCTTTTCTTATGCTTCTCCAGACAAACCATAAAACAACTACAATAATTATAATATATAACCATACAGGTTTCTTTTTAGTATCCCCGTTTCTTTCTGTGAAATATGAAGAGTCAAAGATTAAGGTTTTTTCAAGGCTTCTTCTTGTATTTATTGTATCTGTGTAGATTATGTTAAGATTTATCTGGTTTTCTCCTTCTGAAAGAATTGCCTCAAAATCTGCTGTTGTATATTCATTAGAATCCAAGTCTCCAACAACTATTCTGTTAGCTCCTTTATCTTTTATGTTTTCCTGTTTTGGAATTTCAATTGTTAATGCTTCAACATCCACTTCTGCTGTATTTAATATTTCAATAGTAAGTTCTTTTGTTGTATAATCATAATCTTTTACATAAACCTCAAAATCTGCTCTTACATCTTCAATATAAATATTAAATTCTTTTAGAATTTCTGCAGAATTTAAAGTATATGAAGCTTCTATTGGGTTGTTTCCGTTTAGAGCATCTTCATTGATTCTTATCTGGTAGGGTGCAATGTAAAATGAGCTGTATTTTCTTGAATATGTCCCTGGGTTTATTGTTATTGGATTTGTTGTTCCAGGGTCAAGTGAGAAAGGGAAATCTTCTTTTACTTCAAACTGGAATGGTTTGCATTCCGGGTTTTCTATTCCGTTGATCTGAAAAACAACCCTTACATATTCTCCTGGAATAGCTGAAGAGGGATCCTGATTAATTAATGAAATATCCAAATCGCACGGAACTGCACTTATTAGCGGAACTAAGAATAAACTTAATACAATCAAAAATGTAATCACTCTTTTTTTCATGATAAATGTAAGGAAAAATTTGTTTTTAAATATTTTGATTAATTTTATCACAATAATTATTATAAATCTGTGCTCTGTTTAATTTTTGATGGCAGAGGTTGGTAAATTAAGTGCAAGCAAAATTACAACTTACAAAGGATGTTCTATGGCTTATTTTTTGAAATATATAAATCATGAAAAAGTTCCTACTAGTGTAAGGATGGTTTTTGGAAAAGGAATTCATTATATGTTAGAGAGATTTTATGACTTAAATTATAAATCTTCAGAGAGTTTTACAGGATATTGGAATTATTATTGGATTGAAGATGTTTCAGGAGGTTTTTTAAAAGGGAAACAAAAAGAAAAACTTAAAATAACAGAATATTTTACTGGTTCAGGAAGTATAAAAGTTGGAAATCATGTTAGTCTTGGAAAAGGTGACCCTGTTGGTGTTTTTTTTGGATATATGAAATTGGGGCAGGATATTTTGAGAAGGTTTTATCAGAGGCACATTATTGAAAAATTAGAAAATAAGAAAAACAGGAAACCTCCTATAGAAAAAGAAATGAGTTTTGGTGTTAAGAAAGAAGAGCCATTTGAAATTAATGGGCATTTAGTAAGGGGTGTTTTTGATAGGATAGATAAAACACCTAAAGGATTTTATATTACAGATTATAAAACAGATAAATCGTCTCCTGGTTTAGACTCTTTTGTTTTACATAGACATCCCCAGTTTACTTTGTATAGTTACGCATTTAAGAAAATTTTTAATAAAAAAGAAAAAGCAATTTTATATTATCATTTAAGGTCGGGAAAAATTTTCAAAACACACAGAAGTGAGAAAGATTATGATTATCTGAAAAAACTTTTAGATGAAGTTTCAGAAGGAATAGACAAGGAGATTTTTGTTCCTTTTTATGGATTTCATTGTAATTTTTGTGATTATAAAG
>CAZWUT010000110.1:0-2174 GCA_964636765.1 Candidatus Woesearchaeota archaeon
AGGAGACGGGTATTATAAAAGTAAATTTTCTTCATCTACGAAATTAAAATAATCTATTTTTGGTTCATCTATTGAACCTTTATAGCTTTCTCTATCTAAGATGCCTTGATAGTTATCTATTTCTACCCAAAGACTACAATTCACTTCTTGATTGTAATTAATACTGAAATTAAAGTTTATTGGCATTTCTACTTCTCCTGAAGGGGCGTCATTCACAGAAATTTCTATTTCTGCACTGTCTGATTTTTTTTCTGTTTCAACAACAATCTCAATCTCAAAATTCTGCGTCGATAAATGCGGAACAATCCAAGAAACCCTGTCAATCAGGCCATTTTCATTTTCATCATAGTATTCAACACCATAATTTCCATCTTCAACAAGTTCAATCATCTCATTTTTCCAATGAATTTTTATATTTTCTTTTTTAGCTTCCTGTGGCAAATCACTGTAAATTCTTAGTTCCTCTTCAATATGCTCTTCACTAAAAACAATCACCTCTTTTTTTAGTTCGCTTTTTTCAATTTCTATTTTCTCAATAGAAGCTATATCAAAACTTTCATAAGTTTCGATTTCAATCTCTTTTTTCCCAGAATCATAGGAAGTATGAGGGATAATTTCTTCAATTTCTTCTTCATATTCTCCAGAATTATTTTCATTTTCTTTATTAATCCCATTAATTTCATCCAGATCAATGTATTCTGCATTTTCATCAGGATTTAGATTAACAATTTTGATTTCTTTTGGATTTTCATTTGCATCCTTGTTTGAATCAGAATCAGTTGAAGATGCAGGAAGTTGCCCCACATCGTTTTCTGGCAACATGTCATTCAAACTTTCATTTAAAATTTCTTTTTCTTGAGTTTCGTTTTCAATTGTTTTATTATTTTTTTCAGAAATCTGCTTTGTTGAATTTAAAATTTCTTCTAAATTTATATATTCAGGAGAGCTCTCTTCATTTATATCTTCAATTGTTGTTTCATTTTCTTCATTTAATTTGGGGTTTTCACTTGGTATATCTAAAATATTCTCTTCCTGAGTAATTTTTTCTTCTGCAGTTTCATTTTGTATTTGCTCTTCTGTATTTTCTGTATTCTGCAAAATTTCATCTATGCCTTCCGAATTTTGTTCTGCATTTTCCTGCAAGCTTTCAGAATTTTTGGATTCTTTCTCTGTAATATTATCCAAACCAGCATTAACGCAAACTGAGAAAATAAGTATGAAAAAAATAAAAAATACAGAAAATGCCTTAAAAAAATTCCTTTTCATCTTATTTATTCTCCTTTTTTTCTTTATTTATTAGAAAACCTTCATTGTAAAGCCAAAGAGTGATGATTTTTCCAACAACATCCTGTTCATTATTTCCAATTACTCCAACTAATTTTTGGATTGCTTTTTTTTGATTCAATGTGACAGTTCCCTTTACAACAGCACTTTTTGCTTTAGACTTATTTAGGTCTTTTTTAGGCATCTATAAATTACTCATAAATACTTTATAAAGGTTTGTATTTTTAAGTCTCTTTTACGCTGAAAACATTTAAATAAATAAAAAGACAAAGAAAATAGTGGATTAAAAAATGGATTTGAATAAAAAAGAGGTTTTTGCACTTCTTGTGTTTGTGTTGGTATTGTTTTCTTTTGTATTTGTAAATTCTGCAATAGAAGTTGAATTACAGGTTCCAAATTCACCACCTTATTTATTATACCCTATTCCAAATCAAACATGGGCAACTGGTCAGAATAAA
The DNA here is from genome assembly GCA_964636765.1 of Candidatus Woesearchaeota archaeon. GTDB lineage: Archaea > Nanobdellota > Nanobdellia > Pacearchaeales > GW2011-AR1 > MWBV01. The sequence goes on from CAZWUT010000110.1 coordinate 1,743, forward strand.
ACAGACGCTTTTGATTTGGATAGTTATTTTAAAGATGATAATGGGGATTCTTTAAATTTCACATATACTTCTGTAGGAAATATAGATATAATAATAAATTCAACAACCCACAAAGTTTCTTTTTATCCTGATGAATATTTTTCTGGAATAAGAACAGTAACTTTTTATGCTTCAGACGGAATTATAAATATTTCAAGTAATTTGGTTTATTTGCAGGTTGGAATGGATACTACCCCTCCAACATGGCACACAATTTCAAAATCAAAACCAACAATATATCAAAACGACATGGTTTTATTTTCAACTTTATGGAGGGATGATTTTGAATTAGGGAGTTATATTTTTTCTATAAACCAGGGAACTTGGGCAAATTATTCAAAAATTTCCTTTAATGTTTTTTTTAGAGGATATTATTTTGATTATTTTCTGATG
>CAZWUT010000111.1:0-2142 GCA_964636765.1 Candidatus Woesearchaeota archaeon
TTCCTTAAACCAAATTGGATGAGTAAAATCTCCTGTTCCAAGCAAATCCAATCCCTTAATCTTGGCCCATTTAACAAGATTATCAAAATTTAATTCTTTTGAACATGCTCTTGAAAATCTTGAATGAAGATGCAAATCTGCAAAAATCCAATTCTCATTTATCATTAAAACAAAAATAAATGTTTGCTTAAATAGTTTATCAATTTACATTAAACACCTATAAAAAATTATTCCATTTAATTTTTTCAAGAATCTTATCCAAATCATCAACTGTTTTTCTTCTCAAAAAACCATAAAAATCATCTATATTCAAAACAACTATTTTATCCTCATCTAACTTAAATTTTCCAATCAAGTAGTCTTTCATGTATTTTTCCATTACAAAAATCCAATCTACTTTCTTCAGTAACTTCTTATTAACTCTCTTCCCTAAAAAAAATGAAATCCATCCTAAACCAGCAGAATAAACCCTCCCTTCTCTTTTCTTTCCTTTTAAATATCCCCTAAAAAATTCTGCCCCATATCTGCTACGTGTAAAATTATGCTGGCAAATAAAAAGATATTTTTTAAGTTCCATAATTAAAAAACCAAACAAAACTTTTTAAACTCTTTTGCAAAATAAAATACATGGCAATAGAAAAAACCCTTATATTAATCAAACCAGAAGGAGTTCAAAGACATCTTGTTGGTAAAATAATTGCAAGATTTGAAGATGCAGGATTAAAAATAGTTGGAATGAAACAGGTCTGGGTTAACAGGGAATTTGCAATGAAACATTATACAGAAGATATTGCTGAACGCAGAGGAAAAGAAATTAGAGAAAGACTTTTGGATTATCTTTCAGAAGGCCCTGTTATTGCAATGGTTCTTGAAGGAGTTAATGCTATTGAAAATGCAAGAAGAATCGTCGGAGGAACAGAACCAAAATCCTCCCCACCAGGAACAATTCGTGGAGATTTTGCACATGTAAGTTTTGCACATGCAGATGAAAAGAATATTCCTGTAAAAAACCTTATTCATGCTTCATCAGATGAAAAAGATGCAAAACACGAAATTAAACTCTGGTTTAAATCCTTAGAATTACATTCATACAAAACAGTTCAGGACTTCTTTTTATAAAAAGATAAAAACAATTCATTTTAATCCAAGTGTTTCAACTAAAATAAAAAGCTCACACTTTCTGCAACTGCTGGCATCACATTCATAAGATTTAAATCCAGAATCATCAATAACTGCCTTGGGTTTTTTTAAATCACAATAATCCCCTTTAATCTGGGGGAAGGGTTTATTTAACCTTTTAAAATATTTGCATGATTCATCAGGCATTTTAATTATTTCCTAATCTTTCAGAAGCCCTTTTGAATTCAGAATTTTTTTCATAGCTTCCAAAATACCCTCTTTTCCTTAAATCTTTAAAAATTGTTCTTAAATCAGAATAAATTTCATTTAATTCCAAATCAACAATATTAATTCCAAAACCATATCCTTTTGAAATATTCTTATAAGCTCTTAAATATATCTTAGCATTTTCTTCTTCTTTTTTTTCAATACTCATAAATGCATTAGCTAAAATCTTTCTTGGAATTTGCAATTCATGGGTTTTAACCATTAAATCCCAATCAATATTAAATTTACAATCAAAAGTCCTAAGTTTCTTTAAACAATCTTCAATGCTTCTTCTGTTTTCTTTTTTTGACATCTTAAGCCTTATCCACAACACCACTGTCTGTAACAAAATAAACACATTCGTTATCAGGAAGGTTTGGACTATCAATAAGCTTGGCAACTCTTGAACCTTGCTTTCCCCTTCTTAAATACAACCTATAAGTTGAAGCATGACCAACAATATTCCCTCCAATAGCAGTTGTTGGATCTCCAAACATTTGTGCAGGATTAGCCATAACCTGATTAGTTACATAAACAGCTAAATTATAAGTTTCAGAAAGTTTCATTAAATCATGCATATACCTGTTAAGCTTCTGCTGTCTGTCAGCCAATTGCCCTCTTCCAGAAAATTCAGCACGGAAATGTGCAGTCAAAGAATCAATAATCATTAATTTTATTGGCTCCCCTGCTTTAATCATTTCTGAAACTTTCTCCAAAAGCAAAATCTGATGATCTGAATTAAATGCTCTTGCAACA
>CAZWUT010000112.1:0-2107 GCA_964636765.1 Candidatus Woesearchaeota archaeon
TGTATTTTGTTGTATTCTTCTTCTTTTATTTGGGTATAAGTCAAATTCCGGCTTATTACTAAAGCAAATTTGTATTTATTGGTTTGTTTAAAGTTTCTTACAAAATGTTCTTGAGGTGTTTTAATTGCACTAAATATCTCTTCTGAATTTTCCGGATGTATTTTATAAAATTTATCTTTACTCATTTTTCTTGTTTAACCTTTTTTTTAATTCCAGAACCTTTAGACCTGTTTCTTCTGAAATTGGATTTAGTTCTTTGTCCCCTCATAGGCAATCCAGACATATGCCTGAAACCTCTGTATGATTTGATTTGTTTTAATTTTTTAATATCAAAATCTTTTCTTAATTCCAAATCAACTCCAGTTAAATGCTTATTTTCCCCTGATTCCAAGTCTTTTTGTCTATTAACTAAATGTTTTGGAATATCCGGATTTTTTAAAAAAACCTCAATTTTTTTTATTTCTTCCTGAGTCAAAGAACCTATTTTTTTGGATTTATCAATTTTAAGTTTTCTGCAGACAGCATTTGAAAGAGACCATGAAACTCCCTTTATTTTTGTTAATCCGGCATAAATACTTGTCTTACCTTCTATGTCTTTTGACAGAATTCGCACTATTTTATCTTCTGCTTCATTTTTTTGTTGTTTTTCTTTTTCCATTTTATTAAAAATTACAAAAATAAGAGTTTTTATGCTTTTTGTTTATCTCATTCCTGTAAATAAGTTATATCTCTCTAAATTAGTTAGTTCCTGAAAGATTCTTTTTTCAACAGCTCTTTCCGGATCAGGCAGGTTTTGTATTCTTTTTTTCATATCCGCAAAACTTTCAAATTCTTTTTCTGCTCTTTTTTTTAATATTTCCTGCATATGCTTTTTACCCAGTCCTGGAAGCAATTCAATCTGGTGAACCCTTTTGTTTATTGCTCCTGATTTATTAAAAAACTCCACAAATTCTTTTTCTCTTTTTTTAACAACTTCTTTTATGAATTCCTCTAATTGTTTTTTTGCTGATTCAGTTAATTTTTCTCTTTTTAATCTTCCAAGAATATAGTATATTTTATCACGTTTTCCCTCTCCAATATAAACTTTTTCAAGAATTTCAAGTTCTGCACCCCTTCTTGGAGCAAGTTCAAGAAGCGTTAAATTACTTTCACCAATAGCCTGGGCTATAGGCATCATTTTCTTTTCCAAAGGATATCCATTTGGTAAGTATTCTAGTATTATTGCATATTCTTCTTTTGCCATTTTTTTTATTTGAATTCTTTAACTGTGTCAAGTATTTTTTTTGTTTCATCCTCGTTCAACCCAATATCTGTAAAGATTTTATTTATTTCTTCAGCCTTTTCAGGCATTAAGTCAATTATCTTTGAAATGTGCTTTTCATCTAATTTAATTAATTTCAGTTCCTGCAGTTTTTTTCTTAATTCTTTGGCTTGTTTTGGTTTCATTTTGACAAATTTATGAATGAACTGAAGAGATTCTGAATCTTTATCCAGATATTCTGAACTTTCTGCCATGCTTATAGGTTTGCTTTCATTTATCATTTTACTTTGTGCTCTTTATTTTTTTTAAATGTATTGGCTCAATTAAAAAGGTTTTTTCTTTTTTCTGGTCCCTTATTTTAACTGAATAAGCTCTTCCAAGTTTCCCTTCAATAATACCTGTTCTTCCCTGAAGTCTTTCTGGAAAATTGAAATTAAGGGACTTTTCTCTTACAACTGCAACAGAATCTCCTTGTCTAAACTTCTGAAAAAATCTGCTAAGTTGCAATTTTCCACGTGTTCTGGTGTTTTTTTTATTAACCATAAATATTTCAGAAACATTTCATTTAAAAAACTATCTATGTAAAATTTCTTCCAATTTCTCCTTTTTCAGGAGCAATTTCAGGATTCATATTTGTGTGGCATAAGTCCCCTTTTTTACGGGCATTTTCCATATTTTGAACAATTGTATTAAACATTTTTTCACCCCAAACACCTTTTCCGCATTTTTCACAAAAATCAATTACTGAACTTTCTGAAAGTTCAGCAGAACAATAAATGCACTTTTTTGTCATTTCATCCCCTTTTTGATATTTTTAATTTTTTAAGAGTTTAAAAAATAATTCAT
>CAZWUT010000113.1:0-2062 GCA_964636765.1 Candidatus Woesearchaeota archaeon
CAGCTAATTTTAAATTGTATTCTTGTGCATTTATTTCATATACTGCATTTTCCATTTTATTCAGTAAGCTTTCCTTTCGGAAATAGAATCGCCGAAGCAATTAACTAAAAATTTAGAGTAGAAAGGGTTTATAAATTATTTGGTTTTGAAAACTATTTTGGAATTTGTTTAGAGACATAATAAATTTTATAGTTTGTTTTATTAATTTTTATTTCACCACTTTTTTCATTGAAATCAAGTACACAACCCACAGCATTTAATCCCGCAATTAAACAAACATTTGTTATTTTTCCTTTTTCAGGATAAATCTCAATAAATTTCTCTGGACTTTCAGAGTATTTTTGCCACCCTTTTACATTAATCCAAGATGATTCTAAACTTTTATTTACATTAAAAGTGTAATTATCTAATAAAGTTGAAATATCTCTTTCCAACTCTTTGTGCTCATCTAGTGTTTCCGCCAAATATTTTAATTTAAAACCGCTCATTTTTCTTTGTAATATTTTTTATAAGATATCTAAAAATTTTTCCTTTTTAATAATTTATATTCTCTAAAACATTATTCAAAAAAGAATTTTTTCAATAATTGCCCGAACAAGCCCGCTGTCTTCTTTTATTTCTCTCAAAACTTCCCCATTAAATGAAACCACCCCACTTTGTGTTTTTATAGAATATATGTCTAATTCCTTATTGTATCTTATTACAGAATTATTCTTTTTGTATAATATTTTCATTATTAATAAATTCAAAGAATTTTTTTATTTTTTTATGCATATATAAAATATACTTCTAAGAATAACTATTCTTTTTTTTCCCTTTCTTTTCTCCATTTCTTTAAAGCAATTGTATAGCCAATTGTTTTTGCAGTAAAATTTTTTCCCATTTTTTCAAGAATTTCATTAACAATTTTCTTCAGTTCTTTTTTATCACGGCAATAGCTCCTTAAAATAGAAATTTTGATGTCTTTAGAATTTGCAAACTGTTTTTTTAAATTATCAATAAAATTATCTGTAATTCCGTTTTTTCCAAGTTGTATTTGTCTTACTGCTGGCATTTTAATTTTGAGAGTATTTTAAAGATTCTATCCATCTTTCTTTTTTGTAATATAGTTCTTCTTCAACATCTTGAAGATCATAACCCATAAAATTATTTTCTCCAATTATTGCAGAGATTGTTTTGCATTCATTCATAGTTTGAGTATCTTTCATCAACAATCTTATAATTCCTTTTACTCTTTGGTTTTCTTCTCTACTAATTTCTTCTCACATTTTAAAATTTCAGCTTTTTTTACTTTAATTATCTTTGGTTGTGATTTTAATTTCCATGAACCAGATTTCATAAATATTGTTTTTTTAACATCTCTTCCTGTAAACTGGTGAACTTCTACATTTGATTTATTATCACGCCAGTCCTGACTTTTTGCAGCACAAATAATTGCAGATTCAATTAAATCTTCTTTTTCAGGATTTAAATTTTCAATAACACAAAAAGGGCTTCCTGGCTTTACAGTATGTAAGATTATATTCTCTTTGCCTTTGAAATTCTTAACAAGTTCATCATTGCTCTCTGCATCTTTTCCAAGAAGTATCTTCGTGCCGGATTTTAAAATAAACTCACGAGATTTCATAAATATTTAAAAGAATTATCTTTTTTATTTCTTTGCTTCTTTATCTTCAGTAAGTTTAGTAATAATCATAACACCTAAAACACAAATTAATGTGACTAATAAAGCACTAAACAATTTTCCAGAAATAGGGCTTTGTTCGGATATTTTATTGACAAAATCCGTTATAACATCTTTCCATACTAAAGCAATAAGAAAACCAAATGCGGCAAGAATTGCAGTGCTCATTGCTTTTTTCAATTCTTTTTTGAACCTTTTTGCCTGAGCTTTTGCCTTTTCTTTAGCTCGCTGAGCGCGGCTCTTTTTTAATTCCTCTTTTTCTGACATGTTATTTTTAATGTTGGATTGTTTTTAAATATAACTAATAAAAGCACAACTCATCATTTATGACAATATTTTTTGGGCAATGGATAATCTTTGAAACAATTTCTTTCATAT
>CAZWUT010000114.1:0-2044 GCA_964636765.1 Candidatus Woesearchaeota archaeon
AAAAGAAATAAAAATATAAATTGTGAAGAGAAATATTTTGATTCATATGAACTTGTGATTAATGCAAAGAATACCCTAAAATTCATAGATGAAATTGGATTTTTTGGGAAGAAATTTAATAAACAAGTAGTGGCTTATGAAGAAATAAAAAGTAAAATAAGAAACCCAAATACAGACACAATTCCAAAAGAAATATGGGAGACTTATAAACCACTAAATTGGACAAAAATAGGGCAGGCTCTCGGATACAAACATCCAAAAGCAATGAGAGAAAGAATTCATTATGCACCATCAAGACAAACAATTCTACAAATCTCCGAAGTTGAACAAAACAATGGATTAAAAACCCTTGCCGAATCAGAAATATTCTGGGATGAAATAACCTCAATAGAACTTTTAGACGGCAGATTTAAAGTGTATGACATTTGTGTTCCAGAAAACCACAATTTTATAGCAAACGATATAATTGTTCATAATTCCTACACATTAGGAGTTTTGGCTGAGGAACTTTCTGCTCTTCCAAAAGAAATCTCACAAAACATTGCCTCTCTGATTTTTGATACAATGGGAATTTACTGGACAATGAAATTTCCAAATGAAAAAGATAAAACTCTTTTAAGAGAATGGGATTTAAAACCAAAACAACTTCCAATCAAGGTATTTGTTCCTTTTGGACATTACAATGATTATGCATCAAAAGGAGTTCCTGTAGATGAAAAATTTGCATTAGATGTAAATGAAATGAATGCAGAAGATTGGATTTTAACTTTTGGTCTTGACATAATAAACCCTGTTGCTGTTTTAATTGAAAGGGTTATTAACAAAGTAAAACAGGAAAAGAAAAGTTTTACAATAAAAGAAATTATTTCTGAAATAGAAAAAGACACAAAAACAGAAAAAGAAGTAAAAAACGCAGCAGAAAGTTTATTTGAAGCAGCAAACACCTGGGGAATTTTCTCTGATGAAAAAACAAAACCAACAAAAATAAATGACTTAATTTCAGCAGGAAAAACAACTGTTCTTGATTTAAGTGTTTATAATTCAATCGGAAGCTTTAATGTTCGTGCATTAGTTATAAGTCTGGTTTCAAGAAAAATGTTTAATGAAAGAATGGCTGCAAGAAAAAAAGAGGAAATAAAAGATATCTCCAAAGGTCTAAGTTTTACTCATTCAGATGAAAAAAAAGAAACCCCTTTAGTTTGGATGTTTATTGATGAAGCCCATGAATTTCTTCCATTAATAGGAAAAACAATTGCAACAGATGCATTAATTCAGTTGCTTCGTGAAGGAAGACAGCCAGGAGTTTCTTTAGTTTTAGCAACACAGCAACCAGGGCAAATTCACAGAGATGTTATGACCCAGTCAGATTTAGTAATTTCACACAGAGTAACTTCTGCGCCTGATTTAGAAGCATTAAACCAGATAATGCAAAGTTATCTTTTGGACAGCATTAAACAGTATATGGATGATTTGCCAACTTTAAAAGGTTCAGCAATAATACTTGATGATAATTCAGAAAGAATATATCCTATGAGAATCAGACCAAGATTCACCTGGCATGGTGGTGAAGCACCAACTGCAATTAAGCCTGAAAAGGAAATATAATATTGAATAACAACAAATAATTTAAACAAAAATTTCTAAAAGATAATATGAGTAACAAACAAATTGAGGATATTTTTTACTACAAGGACCTTGGAGGATCTCAAAAAGACAAAAGACCAATTAAAGAAATCAGGGAAGAACTTTATTTATCTCTTCTAGGAATTTTAGGGTATAATTCTAAAGAAGCATTTAAATACATAGAACAAATTCAGTTAGAGACTTCTTTATCTTAATTCCAACAATCTAAATCTTTTTAAATCAGACAAATAAACTAAAAATATGTCTATAGAAACTAAATTATTTTTAGAAAACAGAAATCAGGAGACAGATTTATACATAGCAAGAGCAATAAAAAATGCAGAAAAAGACTCAGAATTTGAAAAGAGGGTAAGAAACATAAAAAATCTCCCAGAAGAAGAAATCATTATGTACTTTAAAT
>CAZWUT010000115.1:0-2028 GCA_964636765.1 Candidatus Woesearchaeota archaeon
GAAAAAGAATTTAATAATTATAAGAAATTTAAGGAAGCGTTAGATGAATAACTTTATACACTACTTCTAAAACATTTATATATCTTAATGTAGTGTATACTCTATGTATATTGCAAAGCAAAAAATTAATGGAAAAGATTATTTTTATCTTAGAAAATCTGTAAGAGAAAATGGCAAGGTTGTGAGTAAATCTATTGCATATCTTGGAAAAACAAAACAAGAAGCTGAGAAGAAAAAACAGGAAATTCTTAAAAACCTTAAAAAAGAGAGTAATAAAATGGAAAATGAAAAAAAGGTTGCAGAACAAAAAAAGTCTGTCTTAGAACATAAAAGTATTTCAATAGATGAATTAGCTAAGTTTTGCAAGGAAAAAGGATTTGTTTATCGTTCAAGTGATATATACGGAGGATTTGCTGGTTTTTGGGATTTTGGACCATTAGGAGCAGAGTTATTCAATAATATAAAGAAAGACTGGTGGAAATTTTTTGTTTATAATCATGAAAATGTAGTTGGTATGGAAGCTTCAATTATTTCTCATCCGAGAACATGGAAGGCTTCAGGACATATTGAGAATTTTAATGATGTTTTTGTTAAATGCAAAAAATGCGGAAAAACAGGAAAGTTAGATGAGAATGAATTAGGCAAAGTTAATTGTCCTGATTGTAATGGTGAGTTTGAATCTCAGGGAAAGTTTAACCTTATGTTTGAAACAAATGTTGGTGCTGGAGAAGGTTCTGAAAAAGCATATCTTCGGGGAGAAACAGCCCAGGGAATGTTTATGGATTTTAAATTAATAAATCAGACTTCAAGAATGCAATTGCCTTTTGGAATTGCGCAAATTGGAAGGTGTTTTAGAAATGAAATTGCACCGAGAGATTTTTTATTTAGAAGCAGGGAGTTTCATATAGGGGAGTTTGAATTTTTTATAAACCCAGAAGAAAAGAAATGTGAATTGCTTGATAAAGAACATTTGAGTATTAATTTTAGGTTTTTATCTGAAGAACAGCAGAAAGAAACTCCTGGGAAATTAGAAAAAGTTTCAATTAAGGATTTGATTGAAAAGAAAAAAATTGGTGAATGGCATGCTTATTGGTTAGGTGAGCAGATTATGTGGTTTAAGTCTCTTGGATTGGATGAAATAAAAATTCGTGAGCATACTAAAGAGGAATTATCTCATTATTCTTCAGCTACGTTTGATATTGATTATGAATATCCTTTTGGTTCAAAGGAAGTTGCAGGGAATGCAAATCGCGGACAATTTGATTTAACACAACATGCAAAGGAAAGCAAGGAAAAAATGGAAATCTTCGACGAGAAATACAATAAAAAAGTTGTTCCGAGAGTTATTGAACCAACTTTTGGTATGGAAAGGGTTTTTTTAGCTTTATTAACAAAGGCATATTCTGAAAATCAGAAAGGAGAGGTTGTTTTAAGACTTCCTCCAAAACTTGCTCCAATTAAAGCTGCTGTTTTTCCTCTTGTGAAAAGAGATGATTTTGATTTAATTGCAAAAAATATTGTTGTTGATTTGAAAAAAGTGGGCTGTTATGTCACGTATGATAAATCCGGAAGCATTGGAAGGAGGTATGCAAGAAATGATGAAATAGGAACCCCTTTTTGCATAACAATAGATGATGATTCTTTGAAGAATAAAGATGTTACATTACGTTTCAGAGACACTACAGAGCAGAAGAGAATTAAAATTTCTGATTTGAAAAATGTTTTGAGAGATTTAATTTCCGGTGAAAAAAAATTCAGTGATCTATAATCTTAATTTTATCGTCGGTAAAATATGAAAATATTTTTTTTCCTTTTTTTTGGAAAAAAGTTTTTAAAGTTTGTTTTCTTGATTATTCTAATTAAACAAGAGGTGTTGTTATGGCAGTTAAACGAAAATCTGTTAAGAAAAAGAAAGCAGTGAAGAAAAAACCGGGTAAGAAAAAAGCAGCTAAAAAGAAAAAAAGATAGAGTTTCAAAACTTTCACTCCTGTTTTTATTGTTTTTGTTTTATGAAAAATTTTTATTAAG
>CAZWUT010000116.1:0-2018 GCA_964636765.1 Candidatus Woesearchaeota archaeon
AGAAGATTTAATGCACAGCCAGAGCATTTTAGATATAAGGGAAAATATGCAATATTCTATTAAAACAGAATTAGAACAAAAAGAATTCCTTGCATTAAAGCAAAGAACAAAAGAATTGTTGGATAAATTAAGGGAGGAAATAGAAAATTAAAACAGTATTCATAGCAGGAATTGCAATATTAGCCATATTTTTAATTGTATTATCATTTATTCCTTTAGGAATTGAGCCTCTAACTGAAGTTTACTTTGAAAACCACACAAAACTTCCAGCATATTTATTCTTAGATAAACCATACAATTTTTCTTTTACTGTTCATAATCTAGAATGTCATGAAATGAAATATTACTATAATATAACAAGTTATAATGAAAATGATGCTTTTCTATATGAAATTGATTCAGGAGAATTCATATTAATGAATAATGAAACAAAAACAATTAATGAAACATTTGTTATGGAAGAACACTTTGATAGACAAAGAATAATTGTTAATATTGAAAAGGATTTATCTCTTGAAACTCCCAAATTCAAAAAGAAACTCTGGTGGTCTGATCCAAATTATCCAATGAATATAGATATTCATTTTTGGATTGAAGAAATAAGAGGACCTACAATTACCATAACTGAATAATTGCAATATAACTATAAAATGGTAACATTTATATAGTTTAAATTTTCTTAAAAAAGATGGCAAAAACACCAAACCTTGTAGTACTCTTTTTAATTTTAATTCTATCTATTGGTTTTATTAGTGCAAATACTCTTGTTGCAGGAACTCTTTATAATGGAAGTTTAAATAATCCTGTTTCTGGAGAAAGAGTTACAGTTTATTGCGGAAGTCTTCCATCATTATATACAAACAGTTTAAGTGATGGAACATATGCTGTTGTATTTGAAAGTGATTCATGCACCCCAATAACTGTTGAATCAGATTTTAATTATACCCAAATTGTAATACAAATAGAAGATGAAGCTCCTAAAACAAAAAAGACAATAAATAATCCCGGAGGAGGAAATTATTATTATCATTGCGGAAACGGGATTTGTGATTCAGGAGAAACAACATCAACATGTTCAAGAGACTGTCCTCTTGCTGAATCAAATGAAACAATAGTTTTAAATGAAAATCAAGAACAGGAAGAAACATCAAATCAGGAACAAAATCTTACTGAAAAAGAAAAAAGTGAAGAAATAACTCCTGAAAATAATCAGGGAATTACAGGGGGGGTTATAGGAACATTAACAAGCAAAGGAGGAATAATTACAATAATTGCAATTATTGTTTTAATTATTGGATTTTTTATAATAAGAAAATACAGAAAAAAATCTAAAATTGCAAAAACTAAAGAAATTTCTACAGTTGAAAATACTCCTGTTGTAAAAACAGAAGTTCCTAAGGTTGAAAATACTCAACCTGTGCAAGAAACGAAGGAATCCCAAAAAGTTGAGAATCCCAAAGATAAAGATGAGAAGGTAGAGTAAATAATCTTCAAATGTTTCTAAAATAAGTAGTGAAAAAAAATAATGTTTTTATTACAATAATCTTTAAAAACTGTTATCACTGAAAAATAATTATGGTTAAGACAAAATCATTGTTTATCTTCGGAGCATTGCTCTTAAGTTTACTATTTATTGGGGTTGTTAGTGCGTGTTGCCCAGAACCAACTGAATGTGCTGGTGCAGATTATGTTTTTAATACACCTTCTCCTATACCTTTTAATTCTGAATATTATGATTTTATGTGGGTTGTTGGAGCAGGATGTCATGGAAGTGAAAGAATTCAGGATTTAACAACAATAAATGTTGATTCTGGAAAATACATTGTTGAAGCAAAATCTGAAAGAGGAAATCCTAATCAAAGCCAGACAGAAGAAGAGTTTTATCTTGAAATTAATGGAAAATCAAGCTTTATTTCAGAAGATGATTCAGATCCAGAAGCAATTACAGAAAGATGGGAAAATTTCGGAGAATTTGATTTTATTCAAGGGGATAATATTATTTTTATGAATACTGCAGC
>CAZWUT010000117.1:0-2002 GCA_964636765.1 Candidatus Woesearchaeota archaeon
GAGTATCAAAAGAATATTTGTAAATTTCTTCTCTGCCAGGAGAAATTGCAATCTCATAATAAAAATCCCTTTCTTTTTTAAAAGTCAAATTATCAAATTTCTTAATATTTAAATGAATTTCATCATTGGAATAATTTGATTCACCAATCTTAAATTTGATTAATTTCTCTATAAAAAGTTCATAATTATAATCTTTTAACTCTGATTTCATTCCAGATTTCTCTTTTGGAACATCAGGAGAAATACACATTAAAGAAAGTCCCAATACCAAAGGCAGTAGTTTCTTCATAAAAAAGCCTAAATTTTTCCATTTTTAAGTCTATATTATTATCCAAAAGTGCAACAAAAATTACACAAAATTTAAAAACCCCAATCCTAAAAAAATCAGGCACCCATAACCTTTTCTTCTTTTTTCTCTAAATCTTTTACTTGAAGCTCAAACCTTCCCAAATTTTTATCATTTAAATTATGAATTCCACTTATATATCTTGAATCGTCAAAAGGAGAATCCAAATTAATTGTGTTTAACTTTTCTGAAGCTTTCTCTGCCAAATCAAAAATAGTTTGATTAACAAGATGTCTCGCTTTTTGCTTAGGAGAATATTCTTTTACATAAGGATGTTTATCTTCTCTTCCAGTAAATCTCCTATATCTATCCCACAAGTCTTTATAAGAAGCAGTTGCCTCTTCAATAATTAGATTTTTACTCATCTTAGTATAAACAATTCTGTCTTCTCCATATAAATCCGGTTGATTATAAGCTTCAGAAATAATGTCTCTCAAAACAGCCTCATCATTTTTTCCATTATTAAAGATAACTTTCCCTGAACTTGGAAGTCTAAAACCCATATTTTAAAATAAAAAACATCCTTCTTAAAGAAATATATCTTTCAAAATATATTTCCAAAACAATTAAAAAACAAAATCTCATAATACTTTTATGAAAAAAAAGGTGAAAAGCATTAAGGAAATTCATGATAAAAACAAATTCAGGCAGTTCCTGAAAAGATTTTGGTGGATTATCTGGAAAGATGACAGTTTCAAAGGATGGTTAATTTCATTAATTTTTATCTTTATTGTTATAAAATTTATTTTCTTTCCATTATTAAGTTTTGCAACACAAACAACGCTTCCTTTGGCAATAGTTGAATCATGCAGTATGCACCATAAAGGAACTCTTTTTGGAAATTTTGATAATTGGTGGATGAGGCATGAAACAAAATACTCTGAATTCAGAATAACAAAATACGCTTTTGGACATTCAACATTTAAAAAAGGTTTTACAAAAGGAGATATTTTATTTATTGTCGGAGTTAAACCTGAAAAAATACATATTGGAGATGTAATAATATTTAATGGAGGCCAAAAAAACCCAATAATTCACAGAGTAATTAAAATCAATAAAGATTCTGGAACAAACAAATTTATCTTTTCAACAATTGGAGACAATAATCAGGGACAATTATCTGTTGAAGAAAATATATCTGAAGATCAAATTGTGGGAAAAGCTGTTTTAAGAGTAGCCCCTTACTTGGGCTGGGGAAAACTCTTATTTTTTGAACAATCAAGAATTTCTAATGAAAAAGGGCTATGCAAAGAAAATTAATTCTGTATTAACTAATTAATTAATATGAAAAATAGCAAACCTTTTAAATTAAAACAAATAACAACTAAAATGGAATTTTGTCCTAAATGTGGCGCAGTATTAATTCAGAAAAAAAAGAATTTTGGATGCCCAAGATGCAATTATTCAACAAAAGAAAAAGTTAAATTAAAAACTTCTGAAAAAGTCAATGCTGCAAAAGAAGTTGCAGTTATCAAAAAAGACATAAAAGTCCACCCAATAATTAATGAAATATGTAAAAAATGCGGAAATGACAGGGCTTATTTCTGGACAGTCCAAATGCGTGCTGCAGATGAAGCAGAAGTTAAGTTTTTTCAGTGCACAAAGTGCGGAGATACCTGGAAAGAATATAGATAATATACCAAATATAAAACCCAT
>CAZWUT010000118.1:0-2000 GCA_964636765.1 Candidatus Woesearchaeota archaeon
GGCAGATTACATTCAAATATGAAGCAGGAGCTCTTGACATAGGTATATAAGCACACTTTCCGGCTTCATTGTCTGATGTAGAACAATCTTCAGATCTAGAAACAATTTTAGCCCCATTAATAACTAAAGTAGGACTTCCTCCAATTCCATACTGTTCATTAAGCCCTTTATCAACATTAAACAAAGGATATTTGCCGCTTAACCAGCTTGAAGTATCTTCTTTATTTGCTGAAACACTAAACTCTGCATCTGCTACTGCAGTGCATGCACTTAATTTAGTTTTATCAATTCCAACCTCATCCAGACAGCCGGCACTATCACCAGCAGTCAGGAAGCATTCCAAATATTCATAGAATTTATCTTCCTGTTCTTCTTGAATGCAATACTGGTTTAATTGCTCTTCAATTTCTCCATAAGAAGGATGCATTGCATAATATACAAATCTTAAATCAAAATCAATTTTATCTCCAAGCAAATTTAAAACAGGCAAAATTCCTTTTTCAGCCTGAGTTCCATAAGGACAATAACTCATTACAAATAATTCCACTTTAGGTTTATCAGATTTAGGAACATCAACTTCCTGTTGAGTATTTGAATTAGTATTAGCATCTGTATTTTCCTCATCACTTAAAGGGACAACCCCCTGAAGATAATATTTACCATCATTAGTAATATAAACAGGAATATTATTCTCCTGATATGAAACAGTTACTTCATATATTGCTCCTAAATCTTCTGAAGAAACATATTCAACACCTCCATTAGTCTGTTGGTTCAAAAATCCAACAAGACTTTCACTGGCAACTTCTTCTGAAACTACATTGCCACTTAATGAAACAAAACCCGGGATAATTAAAACTAAAACTAAAATTGCCAAAACAACAGTAGATAATATCCATGGGTTTTTTCTTACATTAGATAATGAAGAACCTTTTTTTCCTTTGTGCTCAGAATGTTCATTCTGTTCTTCATGAACATGATGTGAATGGACCTTGTGTTTTACCATCAAAACCTTAAGAAAAGTCCATTTAAAAAGATTTTGGTGAAATATTTTATATAAATTCTTTTCAGATAAGATTTTTTATTTTTTTCAAAACACAAATAATTAAAAATCTCTTTCATTAATTTATAATATGGGTTATAATATAATAACAGGAAGAAATTCCTCAGACAAAAAGAGTTTCAAGGAAAAAGGATTAATATATCTTGGTAAAGGTTTTGTAAAAATGGGACAATATACTTCATTAAGCAACAAGATTTTTATGGATGTTGTAAGAAGCCATGTAATTTTAGTTTCAGGAAAACGTGGTTCAGGGAAATGTCTTCACGAAGATACTTTAATAACATTAGGAAATGGCTCCCAAGTCCCCATAAAAGAATTGGAAAAAAACAAAGAAAAAATCTTCTCGCTAAATAATAAACTAAAAATTGAAAAGAGTGAAAAGACTGAATTTTTCTTAAGAGAAGTCAATAGATTATTAAAAATAAAATTAAGAAGTGGAAAGGAAATTAAACTCACCCCAGAACATCCTCTTCTAACAATAAAAGGGTGGAAACCAATTCAAGAATTAACTATAGGAAGCAGAATTGCTACCCCAAGAATTATCCCTTCATTCGGAGATAAAGAAATGCCAGAATATGAAATAAAACTATTGTCATACCTAATAGCAGAAGGTCATACAAAAAGCGTTGTGCTTTTTGCAAATTCTGATGAAAAAATTGTTCAGGACTTCGAAGACGCTCTAGAAAGATTTGACTCTTCTTTAAAATTAATAAAAGAAAAAGAAAAGAACTATAGGATATCCTCTCCATTATGGAAAAATCAAGTCGTAAAACATAATTATGAAAGGAACGAAAAAGGACATTTCTTAAAAGGAAACAAAAACAAATATGAAAAAAGAAGCATAAGAAAACTAATTGAAAGAGAAGAAATATTTGGACTGCTTGCAACTCAAAAATATTTATCTCAAAATATAATGCAATTAAAAAAAGAAAATTTG
>CAZWUT010000119.1:0-1946 GCA_964636765.1 Candidatus Woesearchaeota archaeon
TCATATATGCGGAACAATTATTGGAGAAGAAAAAAATATAAGAGATTTTGCAAAAGATCTAAAAAAAGAAAGGATAGTTTTGGATTTTGAGTTAAATGGGGATTTTTTTATTGGAACAATTAAGGAACCAATTTACACAAAAGCCCTTTATAATTCAAAGATAATTCATATTACCCCTGCGTTGATTTCCAATGAAGGATATGAAATTGTTAATATTGGAAGTTTTGATAAAAAAGATTTGGATAAATTCATTGATATTGTTGAAAGAAAATTGGACGGAGAACTTTTGTCTATAAACAATAAAAAAATAAAATCTGTTTCTGTTATGAAGGTTCATCCTGATTTAACTGATAAACAAAAGAAAGCAATGGAATTAGCTTTGAAAAATGGATATTATCATTCCCCAAGAAAAATAAGTTTGCAGGAACTTGCGAAAATTTCTGGTTTGAGTTTTTCAACCTTTCAGGTTCATCTTAGGAAAGCGGAAGAAAAATTAATACCTTATTTCTTTGAATAGCGATATATATCGCTGTAATATTTATTTACCTTTTAGTTTGGATTTTTTTATGGGAATTAGAACTTATTTAGCAAAAATAGCAAGGAGTAGTTATAGGGATGCTCTGAGGAGTTGTACACTGGATGAAATTCAGGCTATAGGCAGGGGAAGAAAAGTTGAAAAGTTTCCTTTTCCTTATGTAAATGATTTGAATGACTTGAGAGTAATTCTTAAAAACAGAGTAGCATTAGACGGAAATTTGAATTATGTTCTTGTTGAAGGAAAAATATTTCCTGTTTGCTATTCTCGAAGTAAAAATTTTCCAGCAGCCAATATTGATTTGTGGTTAGATTTAGGAAAAAATGAAATTGATTATTTAATTAGAAGTATTTGGACAGGCTCGGATATGGTGCAGAGAGGAATTGGTATTCCAATCAGAAAAAATAATTCATATCTTAGCGGGAATTATGTTCGATATAGTGGAGATTACTTTAAAAGAAAACAAATAAAAATACAAAAAGAAAAGGGAGGAATGGTAAAATCTCTGATTAATCTTTTAAATAGTCCAATTTAATTCTTCAAAATAACATAGATTTCATCACCTTTTCTTACTTGTAGAGGTAATTTTATTCCAATTTCATCCCCTTTTTTAGCTTTCTTGAAAGGTTTATTATGCATTTCCATTGAGGTTACTTTTGATTTTAATAAACCAGTAGTTTTTCCTATAATGACTATATCATTCCCTGTTTTTAATTCAGAAACAAGCTTTAGTGTTGCAACTTTTATTTTTGGATAATACTTAAGGATTTTTCCTACAAAGTGTTTTTTATGAGTGGCTGAACTGTGTTCTATATCTGAGATGTCATCAGAAGTTGGAAGACCTAAATAAAAACCAGAAGAAAATTTTTTATTATAAACTGTTTTTAGTTCATTTAGAAGGATTTCAATTTCTTTTTTGCTTAATTTTTTATCAAGAGCTTTTCTGTAAACTCTTACAACTGTGTCTATATATCTTGGATCTCTGTTACGGCCTTCAATTTTAAAAGAGGTTATTCCTGCAGACTTCAATTTTTCAATAAATGGCAAAGTGCATAAGTCTTTTGCAGATAAAATATGCTGATTTTCAATTTTCATTTCTTTTCCTTCCTGAATATCTTTTATTATATAATTTCTTCTGCATGGGTGAATACACTCTCCACGATTTGCAGAACGATTGAATAAGTGTTGAGACATAAAACACCTGCCTGAAACAGAAATACACATTGCTCCGTGAATAAAAACTTCTGCTTTTATTTTTGCTTTTTTAATTATTTCTTTTATTTGTTTAAGATTTAATTCTCTTGCCAAAACTATTCTTTCTGCTCCAAGTTTTTTATAAAATTTTGCAGATTCAATATTTGAAACAGATGCCTGTGTTGAAATATGAAATGGGATTTTATGTTTTTTGCAT
>CAZWUT010000120.1:0-1943 GCA_964636765.1 Candidatus Woesearchaeota archaeon
ACAGCTTTATGAACCTGTGCTGCTTATAATTTTCTTGCCAGAATTTGGTTTGCTGCTACAATTCTTTCTCTTTGTTGTGTTTGGTTTCCAATACATTCATTTTTTTCAGAATCCCATTTATCATAACCTAAATTCTTGCAACATTCATTTTCTAAACCAGGAGTTACTGTCCCGCACCCTCCCACAATTTGATTTTCATTATCAGAATTTCCTACAGAAGCCCCATTATCTGCAATTATAAAATTTATAGTAAATACTAAAAAAAACATTATTAAGAAAATTCCAACCACTTCTTTTTTCATATTTTTGTTAGGAATTTTTTATTTATAAAAGTTGTGGGTTAAAGGTTATTTTTTAGAATTATAGTGTGCTTTCTGAAATTCCGCAATTTTTTAAGATTGTAATTAAATTTTTTTGCTTAAAAGATAAATCTTCACTTTTATTTATTTCTGCAATTGATTTTCCCTTGTGGTTTCCTGAAAAATATTCTTTTAACCATTTTAGTTCAGTATGTGGGGAAGGAGTTGTTTCAGGAGGAGCTCCATACTCATAAATGCAGTTATTCCTCATATTAAGTATTAGTGGTAATTGTTGCGGGAAATACTCTCCTGCGAGGCAATGTTTCTGAAAAATTTCAAAATTAAATTCTCTTTTAGAAAGACCATTATAATAATTTCCAAACATTTTTGCTCCGATAAAATTATCATTGTTTATGAATGCTTTTTCTGAAAGAACATATCCTTCTGGGGAAATAGGGAGTTCAAAACCAAATTTAAGATTTATATCTGAATCTTTTTTATCTTCAGGCCATTTACCTTTTTCTTTTTTAAAATATTCTAAGAATTTGTCTTTAGGAAGCACAATCCCGTAAAGAGGAAATGCATTAAAATTTTTTATTATTATATTTCCTACTGAAGTTGGTTTCATAATTTTTCTCTATTTTAGATGTTTTTAAGGATTATTGTATCTTGAAATATTCTTTACAATATCTCCCCAAAACCAATTAATCTCCAGTGATTATTTATGTTTCTTGCTATTCCAACATTGCCCCCCTTTAGTGCAACAATTGGAATATTTAAATTGAGTTCTATTTCGCCTGTTTCAGGAGAGTATTTTTCAACTATTCCGACTGTAATTGTTGTATTTACAGAAAGCATTAACATTTCTTTTGTTTTTATTTCTTCAACTTTTTCATGTTCTTCTGAACCTAAGACCTCTTTGAATAATTCTGATTTGATTTTTGTTTTGTAAGTTATTTCAGGTAATTCATTTTTTAGTGAAGCTATTGAACCTGTTAATGAATCTGTTTTTGTTAGTGAAGGATCTAAAGATGTTTCAATTGAAATGCTTACTCCAGGAAGAATCTCTGATACATTTTCATTTCCTTTGTGCAAGGAGAGAATCTTTGTTGTAATTGTTTCATAAGTCTGTTGGTTGTTTTTCTTTACAGTTATTCCTGGTTTAATTTCTATTTCATCACCTGTTTTTAATCTGCCCTGTTTTAAAATTCCTCCAAGAACTCCTCCACTTAATTTTGAGATTTCAGTTCCTGGTTTGTTTATATCAAAACTTCTTGCAATTAAAAAAATTGGTTTTGCATTTTCATTACGTTTTGGAATTTCAATGTTTGCAATCTGTTCAAGCAGTTTGTCAATGTTTATTCCCTGTTGTGCAGAGATTGGAATTATTGGGGAGTTTTCTGCAATTGTTCCTTTTACAAATTCTTTTATTTTTTTATAATTCTCAATGGCTTTTTCTTTTGAAACCAAATCAATTTTGTTCTGAACAATAATTATGTTTTTGATTTTTTTTGCCTGAAGAGCCACAAAATGTTCTCTTGTTTGTGGTTTTATCCCTTCATTTGCAGCAATTACTAAAATTGCAGCATCAATTATTGCTGCTCCAGAAAGCATTGTTGCCATGAGCATTTCGTGTCCTGGAGC
>CAZWUT010000121.1:0-256 GCA_964636765.1 Candidatus Woesearchaeota archaeon
AAATAATTAATAATCCAATCCCCAAAACAATTCTAAGATTTTTATTCCTTTTTTTCTTCATAATCCTATAAGTTTTTTCCATTTATAATTTTATACAATTTTTACCTACTGCAATATTATGAGTTAAAACTCTTTAAACCTACTGCTAAGTTATAGTATGAAAAAAGTTCAATTGAAATAAAAAGATTAAATCTTCCCAAACAAAATTTCACCCTTAACAATCTTCTTCGCACTAAACTGCTTCTTAATTTTCTCT
>CAZWUT010000121.1:266-1605 GCA_964636765.1 Candidatus Woesearchaeota archaeon
AATAAATGGTCTTAAATATTTAGCAATTTCTAAAATAGACTCTTTTAATTCAAACAGAATTTTTTTATCTCCAGTTTCCCATGGCTTTTTATTCTGAACATACTCATTACAAACATCAACAAATGCAAATATTTCATTCAATATCTTATCAAATTCAAACCCCTCAAAATATTTCTCAATTTTTTTAACATTAAATTTTTTCAAAAGTTTATTTTCAGTTTTTTCAACCCCAAACTTCTCAATCAATCCCGCAACTCTTGAAACCAAATTCCCCAACTTATTTGCAAGCTCATTATTATGCCTGTCAATTAAAGCCTGTTCTGAAAAATCCCCATCGTCTCCAAAAGGAGCACTCCTCATTAAAAAATACCTTGCAGAATCAACACCGGCAATTGAAATTAATTCATCTACATTTATTACTTTCCCCCGGGATTTTGATATTTTTTCTTTATCAAAAGTCCACCACCCGTGTGCAAAAATTTTCTCTGGAAGACTTATTCCAGCAGACATTAACATTGCAGGCCAATAAACACAATGAAACCAGATTATATCCTTTCCAATTAAATGAACATCCGCAGGCCAGAATTTTTCCTTTCCTTTTAACCTGGTAGCAGAATAATAATTAAGCAAAGCATCAAACCAGACATAAGCAATATGCTCTTTATCAAAAGGCAATTTAATTCCCCAGTTAAATGAAGTTCTTGAAATGCTCAAATCTTTAAGACCTTCTTCAACTCTTTTAATTATTTCTTTAGCCCGGTTTTTAGGAGAAATAAAATCTTTATTTGTTTTATACAATTTCAAAAGTTCATCCTGATACTTTGATAATTTGAAAAAATATGATTTCTCTTTTAATTTTTCAATAGGAGTTTTATGAATAGGACAACAGCCATCAATTAAATCTTTTTCAGTATAATATGCTTCACAATTTGTGCAATAATAACCTTCATACTCTCCTAAATAAATATCTCCATTATCATAAACTTTTTGCAAAACTTCTTTCACAATTTTCTCATGAGATTTATCAGTTGTCCTGATAAAATAATCATATTTTATATTCAGTTTTTTCCATGCATCTTTAAACTTGGGAATTAATTCATCAATAAATTCTTTGGGTTTCTTACCTTTTTTCTTAGCAGTTGTTTCAATTTTCTTTCCGTGGTCATCTGTTCCAGTCAAAAAGAATACTTTCTTCCCTAAAAGTTTGTTCCACCTCGCCAACACATCTGCTGCTATTGTTGTGTATGCATGTCCTATATGAGGTATATCATTTGGATAATATATAGGGGTTGTAACATAAAATTTTCTTGCCATAAAAGAATTAAAATATAAAAGCTAT
>CAZWUT010000121.1:1615-1930 GCA_964636765.1 Candidatus Woesearchaeota archaeon
TTATTGGAGTTCATAAAAATAAAAAAAAAATAAACTATAAAAAAGTATTCTTATTTGCCTACAAGGATATTTCTTTCTTCATTTCTCTTCTGCTTAAGGTTTCTACTAACTTCCATTAAAACAGGGTATAATCTATGGGCCATATGGTCTGAAAGACCTATATTTTGCATAGCATTCATATAATCATCCTTTGTAAGTCTAGATTCTTCTTGAACACCGAAATAAAGGTTTTGTGTTTTAACGGCCCTCTTTTCAGCAATTTTTCCTTTCAAGATTGTTCCATATTTTGGAAATTCTTTTTGGAATTCGTCGATT
>CAZWUT010000122.1:0-1899 GCA_964636765.1 Candidatus Woesearchaeota archaeon
AAAATACATAATACTTGCACGGCTACACAAAGATACTCTTAAGGAAACCCTTCAAAATTTGGAAGATGATTATTCAAAAAGAGAATGGATTGTGAAAAACATTAAAGGAATTGGCATGAAAGAAGCCTCGCATTTTCTAAGGAACATCGGTTACAAAAATTTAGCAATAATTGATTTTCACATTGTTGATTTATTAACAAAACATAATCTTATACCTGCCCAAAAGACCAAATCATTAACTCCAAAAAAATATATTGAAATTGAAAATGTTCTCAGAGAAATTGCAGAAAAAACAAACCTTAATTTAGGAGAGTTAGATTTATATCTTTGGTATGAAGAAACAGGAAAGATTTTGAAATAATCATCTTCCGTGAGATGTTTTATTTTGTACTTTTTTCTCAGCTAATTTTTGTTTTCCTGATTTAGCTTTAGCCATATGTTTTTCTTTCTTTGCAAATTCTTTTTCCATTTTTTCTCCAGCTTCCTTAACAGATTCTTTCTTTTCCTTAACTTCTTCTCTCTTTTCTATTCCGTCTTCTGCATTATCTTTTTTCTCTTCTTCAGGTTTTTGTCCTGGTTTAAGGCTTTCCATTGCTTTTTCTTTGAATGACTTTTTCTTTTCTTTGGCTTCTTTTGCCTTTATTTCTCTTTTTTCATGTCTCAATTTTTTGTATTTTAATTTATCTGGCAAATCAACAAGTTCAACTTTGATTATATCCCCTACTTTAACTGCTTTAACTTTTATTTTATGAGGGGGATTTTTTATTCCTCTTGCCCAAAGATATTCATTAACTTCTTTATCAAGTTTGATTTTATTCAAATCTCTGTCATAAATTTTCATATGTCTTGCAAGGAATTCTTTTACTGTTTTTATTGCTTTTGGAGTCTTTTTGTATCTTACAGAAAATTTAAATCTCCTTCTAAGCGGAATTACGTATTCTTTTTCTTCATTTCCTGTTTCAGGTTTTGTTTTTGTTTTCTTTTCTGCCATTTTATTTTAATTCAACTTCAGAAAGTTTTCCTCCGAGAATTTCTTCTAGTTTCTCTTTTATTTTTATATTCTCATTAGAACTTTCTGAAAGTATTTTAATTCTCATTTCTACTCTTGCTTTTTCCTTCCCCTTGCCATAAAAAGAATCTATTTCCTGACCTATTTTCAATTTTTGATTTTTTGGAAAAAATTCTCTTATTTGGTTATGCAAATTAACATATCTTCCAGGAGTATGAAAATTAATTTTTCCTTTAAAGATATACTCTCTGTATTCCATATATTCCATTTTTATCCGTAGTGATTAGGCCTTGAAATTCTTGGCTTAACCTTTAATTTAGTTCTTCTCCATGAACGCCTGTGTTTAGTCATAGAAGAAGGATGAACTCTTTTTCCTGTTCCGTATTTCTTTAAAACAGCCCAAACAGGTGCCCACTTTGTTCTACGTCCATGCTTTGTAAGGGTTGCTTTTTTTTGTGAATTTTTTATAGGCATTTTATTCTTTACCTCCAATACTTTCCAAAAATTTCCTTCCTTTTTCAGTAAGAATTCTTCCTGGTTTTTTGCTTTTAACACCTTTAACTGCTTTTTGGATTTCAGTTAATCCAGCAGCATCAGACTGTTGCAAAATCACCCTTATTATCTTTCCGGAACCTTTTCTGAATTCATCAGGTTTCATTCCCCTGTCTTTTTTAGAACCGTATTTTGTTTTAAGTTTATTCACCCCAACATTTTTTCTTTTGTAAATATTTCTCAGAATTGAAGCAGCTCTTTTATACCAAAAACCAGGATCATCAATAGGTCTTGCTTTTGCAGCACCTGATTTAACAAATTGCACCCATTCAGGTTCTTTAAACTCTGGAATTTGTTTCAAAGCTTCTGCTAATTTTAAATTGTATTCTTGTGCATTT
>CAZWUT010000123.1:0-1882 GCA_964636765.1 Candidatus Woesearchaeota archaeon
GGATTAGATTTAACTAAAACTTTCAATAACCCCAATATAATCTTTATTTAAACCCCCTAAACGAAAAATTATAACTTTCCTGAATCCTGCATTTTTAACAAACTTCAAATCCCTTTTCAAATTTTCAGGAGATAAAAGAGGTTCATTTCCAAGAACTCCTGTTGCAATTGTCCCTAATCCAATTGCATATTCTTTTTTATTTTTATATCCCATAAATGCTTTTCTTATAATCCTGTTTATTTTTTTATTACACATACTTGAATAATACATTGGATTTTTTTCATAAAACCCTTCATAAATTAAACCAAACCACTTAAAAATTCCTGAAAGAATAGCAAAAGGTTGCTGTGGAATAGTTATTCTTTTTTTGTTTGTTTTTATAAATTCTTTTATTAATTTTTTGTTCTCTGATATTTTAAGAAAATTTGAGAGAATTCTTATTTTTGGAATAGGCAACTCAATATCAATTAAAAGAGGGTTTTTTATTGAATTTAATTTTTTAAATAAATCCTTTAAATCATCCGGTTTTGAGAAAGGGGAAACATAATAAGAGTTTTTTATTATTGGCCAGTATGCTACTTCTAAATTTTTTTTATATTTTTTAGCAATCTTTTCAAATTTTTTGAATTCAGAAACAGATTTTGCAGCTATGAAAATCTTTGTGGGAAATCTAATTAATTTAAGTTTTGCTAAATTCTTTTCATTTGGAAATTCTTCATAAAATTCAATTTTCATCCTACAACCTCATACCCTTTCTTTTCCAAAATCCTCTTAACAGATTCATCAATCCTCTTTACAGGGATTTCTCCCCTGATAACTGCTCTTTTAAGCTCATTTCTTCTTTTTAATAAAGAGTTATATCCTGAATTTTTATGAGTATCCAAAATTATATCATTTCCAGCAAGAATCAAATCAGGATAAACTTTTTTGAAATTAAATAAATATGAAATCCTTAAACCAAGCATTGTAACTGCGTCAGTAATAATGATTCCATCAAATTTTTTTCTTAGAGGCTGAATTATTTCTGGAGAAATTGTTGCCTGTTTTTTGTTTGAATCTAATTCCCCGTAAATTACTGGATGCCCTATCATAATAAAATCTACATTATTTTTGATTGCAACATCAAACATGTTCAACTCTGAACAGGTTGCATTGATTTTGTATTTTATTAAATGGGGGTTTTTAATTAAATTTCCTCCTGGATAATGTTTTGCTGTTGAAGAAACATTATAATAATGCAAACCTTTTATGTAATTTGAAATTTTCTCGCTTATTTCTTTTTCATTACCCTTAAAAGCTCTTCCGGGCCAGACATTATTTCTTATTTCAACAATCGGAGAGAAATCTAAATTAAAACCTAGTTCAGTTAAAATCTTTCCATGTTCTTTCCCCAGATTATAAGAATCTTGAGAAGAATTTACTTCCCCAAAATTTTTAGATTTGTAAAATTCTGAAAAAGGGTTCCAATAACCTTCCATATCTGTTGAAACAAAAAGTTCAATTTTGGATTTGTTTTTATAAAAATCAATTGTTTGAAGATAATTCTCTTTTGTTCTTAAATCATTTAAGAAAATCCCCCCTACTTTTAATTCAGTCATATATTTTTCATCCCACCCCTCTGGCTTAACAATCATTAACTGACCTATTTTTTCATCTAAAGAAATTTCTGAGAGATTTATTGTTTTGTTCACCATTTCAAACGATGAAATAAATGGAATAAAGATTAATAAAATTATTGTAAAAGCTAAAATCCTCTTCATAAGATTATTTAGAAATTTGGATAATTAAATTTATGCTTTTTTGAATTTAGAAACAATTTCAATTGTATCTTTTTGACCTAAAAAAACACTTCTGCAGCAAAATCTATCAAGACCCAACTCAT
>CAZWUT010000124.1:0-1877 GCA_964636765.1 Candidatus Woesearchaeota archaeon
TTCTATTGTCTGAAATAATTCTATAATTGATTTTATCTGGGAATCAGTAATATTGTATTTTTTAGCAACTTTATTTTGAAATGTCTGAAAATTTGTTTTTGGTTCTGAGCAGAGTTTTATTCTTTTGTAAATGTATTCATATTGCAGAATTGCATTGATTATTTTTGAAATTGCTTTTTTTATTTCTTCAATTGTTTTTAAAAGAATCTTTTTGTCTTTTATTAAAGAAAAACTAACATAAACCAAATGGTCAGCAGTTCTTATAATTCTTTCAGCCTCATCAATGTTTTCTGAGATTTTATTCATAAATTTAGATATTTTTAAAATTAATATGGATTTGGGTGATTTAGAACTATGCACTCCAAAAGTCATATTTGTTCCAGGGGATATTATCATATAATCTCTCAAATATTTTTTGAGCTTTCTCAGGACTTGTTTCCAAAAGTTTTTCAGATTCTGTTTCTTTTAAATGAGTCTCTAAACAAGGTTCTGTCAGTCTTTTTAAGATATTTTTCTTAGATAGTTCTATAATTGCTTTATTACGTCCCTTATTTATATCTGATTTTGCGTGTATTATTTTTTTAATTCCTGATTTTTCTGGGGGAATTATTAAATATTCTTTTGGTTTAAAGTAATTTATGCAACAAGTAATAATGCCTCCTTTTTGAGTCTCAGATATGTAAAATGTACTTATTAAATGGTTTTTTAAAGTTTGATGTTTTTCCCAAAAATCTCCTTCAAACCTTGGTGTTTGTATAGCTTCTATAATCTTTTTGTTGTAAGGAGTAAATGTGGTTGTACAAAAAGGATTCACTTCCATGTGCCCGTGTTCCATCCAAACTTCTCCTTTTTTATTGCCTTTCAGAAAGATTGGGAGATGGTCATATTCAATGGTTTTTGTTTCCATTGAGATTTTTATTAGTTAGAAATATATAAAGATTTATATGTTTAATTATTCAGATAATTCCATAATTGATTCAGTTAAATCCCCTGTTTTTTCAAGAGAAGTTTTTGCCTGAGATTTTGTGCATTTGGTTTTTTCAATAATCATTTTTATGTCTTCTTCTGAAATTGAACTTTCTTCTGAAACATTTCCTGCAATTTGAAAAGTTTCCTGACCCTGCATTTTTATTTTTGTAACTGACGGGTCATTTATGAGTATTCTTGAGCCGTCTGTTTTTTTAATGATTACTTTTTCAGCAGGAATTTCTTCCTGTGCTATTCCCATCTGTTTCATAACAGCCTGCATTTTTTTAGGATTCATTCCGGGAAACATTTTAGAAAATATAAGGTAAAGCGATTCTTAGACCAATTATTAAAATTATAAATGCCACAACATGTGCTGGTTTTAAGTTTATAGTGCTTTCATATTCTTCACTATATCTCATTAAACCCCCAAATCCTCCTGGAAGATTTATTCTGTTATCCTGTTTTGCCATGAATATTTTAGATAATTAGGGTATAAAAAGTTTTTGAGTGCAAATTTACATTATTCCCAAATGTTTTTTAATCTTCTTTTTTTTATTTAATTATGAAACTCTTTATTTTTGGTTCTACAGGCGATTTAGTAAGACGGAAAGTTATGAGATCTTTACAGGAAATTGGAAACAAAAATCTTGAGATTTATGCTCTTGGAAGGCGTGAGATGGATAGAAAAGAATACCAGAATTTTATTTGTTCAGATTGGTGCAATATTAATTTTAGAAATTTAATTCATTATTTAAATGTGGATTTTAAGAATCTTAGTTTTGAAGAAAAACTTTCTGAAAAAGAAATAAATTATTTTTATATTTCTTTACCTCCTTCTGAATATAAGAAAGTTTTTAAATTTTTGGAAAAATTTATTGATAAAGGTTATGAAATTAAAGTTCTTGTTG
>CAZWUT010000125.1:0-1859 GCA_964636765.1 Candidatus Woesearchaeota archaeon
TACCATTTAGATATTCTAAAATTACAACCTGATTATCCACAATATTTTTCTTTGAAAGAAAAGGATTTGATTTTATCTTTTCCCGAAATTTAATCTCTTTTTTCTTATTCAATTCCTCAAAAATTTGATAATTTTCTCTTTTAAAAAAATTTAATCCTCCAAAAGAAGAAACCTTTTTTGGCATGCTTCTTAAAATCCAATTAACAACATCAAAATCATGACAGCATTTTTCAAGAAGGTGTCCTCCTGAAACCTTCTTAAATCTCCTCCAATCTGTCATTATAAAAGACCCGTGATTAAATGATAAAGTTTCATTGAATTCCAAACTAACAATTTTTCCTATTTTTCCAGAATCAACAATCTCTTTTATTTTTTGATAATGAGGAGAATTTCTTAAAGGATAGCTTATCAAAAAATTAGTTTTTATTTTATCATGTAATTTTTTTATTCTAAAACACTCTTTCATTGTTATCACAAGAGGTTTCTCTGAAAATACATTCTTTCTTTTTTTGATTGCTTCTGTTATTTGGCCATAATGAGAAGAATTAACTGAACCTACAAAAATCCATTTTGCTTCTGGATGATTTATCAAAGAAGATTGGTTTAAAAAAAGATTTATCCTCTCTTTTGAAAAATATTTTTCCTGTTTAAACTTTGGATCATAGATTCCGATAATTCTGTGAGAACCATCTTTTTTAAGAAGATGTTTTAAATTATCTTTCATACGGGAACCATAACCTAAAATCCCAATTCCATCCATTTTAATCAGATAACCAAATCCTTAAAATATTTTATCCATTCCTTTGCTTTTTTTTCTATGTCAAATTTATCCTTGACCCTTTCAATAGCTTCCTTGTTTGGAGTTTCTCTCTTATTTAAACTATGAATAATCTCCTCAGAATATAATTTAGGATTTAATTCCCGTATTGGCACTCCTGTATCTCCAATTACTTCTTCCAATGCAGTTGATTCAATCCCTGAATAAACCATATTATTTCCTGCTGCCATTGCTTCCACAGCAGAAACACAAAAAGCTTCTATTACTGAAGGTTGAAAATAAGTATCTGCAGCCAGATAAGCATTATTTAATTCATTTTTTCCCATAGTGGAAATATGCACATTGCCATTAAACTTCTTCAATTTTCTCCTTATTTCATTTTCCATAGGACCATAACCTGCTAAAACAAATTTCACATCTTTGGTTTTTCCCATAACTTCTTCCACTATCTCTGGTATAAACTGTGCACCTTTATCAGGATGGAATCTTCCGCTATACATAACAATTTTCTTTCTGTTTTTAGGTTTTTGAAAACTAAAATCCTTTAAATTAATTCCAGCATAAATCACATCCGAGGTTATTCCTTTTTCTTCCAAAATTCTCTTTGTATATTCACTTATAGAAACGTGCCTGTCAAAAGCATCTTTATTTTCCACCAAAATCTCCAAACCCCCTATTTTTTTTCCAGCAAGCTCCATTATAAAAGGAGAACATCCGCAATAATCAATTATTTTAGGGGCATTAGTCAATTCTTTTTTAATTTTACTTAATGCAAAAATCTCAGAAAATAAAGGATTTTGTGCAAGAATTAAGTCAGGTTTGTATTTTCTTATTTGTTCTTTTAAAGCAGGAAACAAAATCTCTTCTCCCTCTTCTAAATAAACTTCCTTTGTAATTTTTTGAAAATCTCCTTTAGAGTGCTTAATAACTATATCAGAATACATTGATTCCAATGGCTGACCATAATTGTCCTTACCTAAATAATTCTCCTTACCTATAACAAAAGTATTTCCCCGAATTCCTTCTCTTAAAAAAGAAGGTGTGAGACCCCCAAAACATGGCGTAATTTTCCAACATCCCT
>CAZWUT010000126.1:0-1780 GCA_964636765.1 Candidatus Woesearchaeota archaeon
AAAATTTGAATAAACCAGTTGTATTAACATATAGTCAGAGAAGTATTGACCGTGCTTCAAGTGATGCAAATTTGAATTTGGTTTGTTCTGCAGAAGTTGCAGGGATGAGTGATATTGGGCAGGTTGTTTTGGTTGGGCACACAAATTCTAATGATGACTTTTGTTATGTTCTGCCCGGAACAAAAGTTAAGAAAATGCACTCTTCTAGGAGAGATGCTTTCAAAGTTATTAATGATAAACCAATTGCAAAGGTCTTTCCAGAGGGGAAAATGGAAATTTTAAAAGAATATAAAATCGGGAAAAAAGGAAAAGTTGAAGTTGATTGTAATTTTGAAGATAAAGTGGCTTTGGTGAAAGTTTATCCAGGACAATCTCCGGATATATTGGATTATTATTATAAAGAAGGTTATAAGGGAATTGTTTTGGAAGTTTCCGGGCTTGCACATGTTCCGACAAAACATGCAAGAAAGGGTTGGACTAATAAATTAAAAGAAGTTATTTCAAATGGAATGGTTGTTTGTGCATGTGTGCAAACTGTTTATGGAAAAGCAGACCCTTTAGTTTATTCAAATGGCCGTGAGATTTTGGATACAGGTGTTATTTATCTGAAAGATATGTTAAGTGAAACAGCTTTAGTAAAGTTAGGCTGGGTTTTGGGGCATAAAGAATGGTCCAGAACTTTGGGAGATGTTGAAAATAAAATGCTTGAAAATGTTTCCGGAGAGTTTAATAATAGGTTGGAATTTTAAATAGAAATAAATATAAACCTTTATATTTCTGATTTTTTATGGGAAATTTAATTGAATTCAGAAATGGAGCTTCAATAAGAGATTGGATAGTCAGAGACAACCTTAAGAGCTTTTTAAATATTCCTTTTTTTAATTTAGTTAATTCTTTTGGAAATAAGATTATTTTTTTTAACGGTGATTTAACTGATAATCCTGAATTGAATTGTCTTAAAGGTCTTGTTCCGAGAGGGTGGAATAAAAGTTCCTGGGAAAAAGCTGCAGGAATTCATAATTTAAAGAATAAAATTATTTTTATTGGAGTTAAAGGAAATTATGAAAGTATGGAAGATTGCGGGGTTCATGAATCTGGGCATTGTTTGGATGTATATCTTGGAAATTTGATTTCTGGAAAACCTTTATCAGAAACAGAAGAATTAAATTATGTTTTAAAAAAAGAACCTCCGAAAAATGTTTATTATAATATTCCTGAAGAGTTTTTTGCAGATGGTTTTGATGATTTTTACAGAAATTATAATATGAGGAGAAATATGAAAAGAAAATTTCCTATGAAATATAATTATTTTAAAGATTTAGAAAAAAGATATGTTTGTAATTTTGCTTAAATTATTTTTTCCCTATTTTCCTGTCAATTTTTTCAACAATCTTTTTTAATTCCTGAATTTCTCTTTCAGCTTTTCTGTTTACAGCATAATCATATTCTGCTCTTTGCCTGTCTTTTTGAGCTTCTCTGTTCTGTGACATTAAAATTATTGGCGCCTGAATTGCAGCAAGGCAGGACAATGCAAGATTAAGAAGTATGAAAGGATAAGGATCCCATGTTTTTCCAAAAAGAATCCATGAACCATTTGCAATTATCCATAAAATCATTACTAAAATGAAGCCTATTATAAATCCCCAACTACCTGCTACTTTTGTAAGTCTATCTGCTGCTTTTTCTCCAAAAGTTGTCGGAAGGACATTAGGATGGGTTATAGCATGAAGAATATTATTCTTTTCTTTTTTTGAATTCTTTTTTTTATCACTTCTTTTTT
>CAZWUT010000127.1:0-1757 GCA_964636765.1 Candidatus Woesearchaeota archaeon
TCATGATTATCAAAATCCACAAATAAAATAAAATTATTTTCTATATTAACCTTAAATGTCAAAACAAAGTGTTTATCAATATGGACTCTTTTGAATTCTTTTAAATCCTGTTTTAAATTTTTATAATGATTTATTGATTCTTCATCACAATTTATTATCTGTTTAATCTTTTTATTTATTATTTCAACTTTTTTCTTATCCTTTTTAATTAATTTCTTGATAATAAATTTTAATTCATCTGTAATATCAAAATCAAACATTTAATCCTCACAGAGTTTATTTAATTCCTGCAAAGACATTTTTCTTTTTCCATATTTTTTGAAATGATTATCAGAAATAGATTTAATTTTTTTTACATAATCTTTAGTTGCCTGTTTTTCAAGAATATCATCTCCAAATATTAAAACAAATTTATTTATTGCCTGAGATTTATCTTTAAGACCGTATTTTGCCTTAATAATTGCAAGAACCCTGTTAGAATAATCATCTAATTCAACTCTGGCAGTAATTTTTTGATTGTGCATCTTATATACACTTCATATGCATATAAAGTATATAAATATTTTGGTGAGTTTTTATGGAAAATATTTTCATTTAAAGCTCCATGCTCAACAACAATTCTTAAAAACCCTTGAATTTTTTCTAATACATGGTTGTGATAAAAGAGGTTTCAGCTAAAGCAATTTCTGACTCCAGAAAAGAAAAAACAATCGAGGTTTCTATAAAAACCAATGTTGGAAAATTTAAATCATCATCCCCACAGGGCAAATCAACTGGAAAAAATGCAATGAAGACATACAAAAAAAACCTTGAAGGAGATATTCAGACATTAAAACAGTTTAAAGATTATTTTGCAAAAGAGATTATTGAAAATTTTGATGATTTAAAAAGGATTGAAGATATAGTTGAAGGGCATATTGGGGCAAACAGTTTATTTGCCCTTGAATCTGCAACACTAAAATCTCTTGCAAGGGAGCAAAAAAAAGAAATCTGGCAAATAATAAGTCCTTCTGAAAAAGGAAGAAAATTTCCAAGATTAGTGGGAAATTGCATTGGGGGGGGAAAACATTCTGAACTGATTAATGGAAAAAGGCCTGATTTTCAGGAATTTGAAATAATTCCAAATAAAAAAACAATAAAAGAAAATTACGAATCAAACAAAAAAGTAAAAGAAAAAGTAAAAATTTTATTAAAAGAAAAAGATAAAAATTTTTCTGGAAAGAAAAATGATGAAAATGCCTGGATGGTTTCTTTGAATGACAAAGATGTTCTTGATATTCTTCATGAAACAGGAGTTGATTTGGGTCTTGATGTTGCAGCTTCTGGATTTTGCAAAAGAAACAAATATTTATATGAAAATCCCATGTTAAAAAGAGATTGTGATGAGCAATTAGGATATCTTTCTAATTTAATTAAAAATTATAATCTGTTTTACATTGAAGATCCTTTTGATGAAAATGATTTTGAGAGCCATGCAAAATTACTGAAAAAATTTCCTGAAAGTTTAATCGTCGGAGATGATTTAATTGTTACAAGTTCTAAAAGATTGGAAAAAGCAATTGAAATGAAAGCAATTAATGCATTAATTGTAAAACCCAATCAGTGCGGTTCTTTGCTGGAAGTTAAAAGAGTTGTTGAAATTGCCAAAAAAAATAATATAAAAATGATTTTCTCTCACAGAAGTGGTGAAACAGATGAAACTATTTTAGCGGATTTGGCTTTTGGATTTCAGGCCGAATTTTTTAAATCCGGTACAG
>CAZWUT010000128.1:0-1752 GCA_964636765.1 Candidatus Woesearchaeota archaeon
GTGAGTTCCAGCAATATAATGAAATTTTTTCCCTTTTTCTTTTAATCTTTCAAATTTGTTTTTGTTTGATTCTAAAAAATTGGCAAAATTTTTTGCTACTTCTCTTCCGTATTTAGAATTTATGTACCAATTATCTGCTTCAATCTTCCTTTTTTTTCAAGTATTTCTAAGTATTTATTCATCACCTCTCCCTCGAAATCTGCAACTAATCGATTGTCTTTTATCACAGGTTTATTGTATTTTGGTTCAATCCCAATAATTTCTTTTACAGTTTCATATACCCTTTCCACAGGGCTTGAAAAAGTTGTTAAATATAAATTTCCTTCATTCCTTGCATTATATATTTCTTTAAAATTAGTCCCTAACCATTTAGCTTGCTTTCTTCCTTTTTTGGTTAATTTTCCTTGTTGGTCTTTTTCTCCGTGTCGAACAAAAGTTACAACTCCAACAACATTATTATCTAGAGCCTGTTCTAATCCTCCTGTTATATCTTTTTTTGAAATTGCTATCATGCAGACTCCTAATATAAAAGTAATTATAAATATGGGGTTAAAAATATTTGTTGATTCAGTTATAAAAAATCCTGTTATGGATGCTTGGAAATTTAGAATAATTGATGCCGTAACGATTGTGATTCCAAAAACTCTTAATTTTTTCATGCTCAATAAAATAAAATCTGATACTTAAATATTTATCTTTGGAAAAAACATTCAAGAATTAATTACATAAGCAAAGTATAAACCACGCACGCTAAAATTATTCCCGCACTAATCAGATTTTTAATATGCAGTTTTTCTTTTAAAAATATTCTTGCAAATGCATAAATTAAAACAGGTCCAAGCAAAAAGATTATTGTTGTTGAGATTATTCCAAGTTTAACATATCCATAATACATTATGACTCTCATAATAGCCCATATTGCACCAATAATTAAGAATCGGAGTTTTGTTTTATTCTCTATTTTTTTTATTTTTGGTCTGAATGCAATTAAGGTTATTATTGCTATGAAAGTACATCTTAGGAAATAAAATGTAAATGGGGAATAATAATTAAGAATTAATCTTGATAATACAAGTTCAAGTGCAAAAAAGAAACTTCCAAGAATTGCTGATATAAAGAATTTGTTGAATTTTAAATGGTGTTTCCTTATATGTGAGAAAACAAGTGCAAGAGTTGCAATTAATGCAGGAATTATTATTTTAAGGTTTCTTTCATATAATCCTTCTGCAAAAAAACTGAAAATTATTGCGAGTATTACAACAAACAAGGGTTCAAGAATTTTTGCAGGTTCAAGATTGCTTACTTTTTCCCATTTCATTGAATATACCATGAACAAATTTGCAACAACTGAAATTATTATTATAGATAAAAAGAGAATTATGTTTTTTGTTTCAAATGCTTCAGGAGAAATCTTCCAGAAAAATGCAATGAATATGCCCATTACAACGGCTATTGAAAGAAATTCGAACACAATGTACTTTTTAATATCAATTTTCTTATTTTTTAGAATTCTTTTTTGCAGGATTGTTCCTGATGCAAGTGCAACTGCTCCTAAAATTGGTAAGTATATCATCCTCTCCTCAGAAATAATTAGTTATTTCCTGATTAAAAAGTTTACTTAATTTTCCTTTTTCAAAAAGCTTTAAAAATAAGGTTCTTTAGTATTTATTATACCAGAACCCATGGTCTAGTGGTTATGACGACTCGTTTACACCGAGTAGATCGCAGGTTCGATTCCTGCCGGGACCATTT
>CAZWUT010000129.1:0-1741 GCA_964636765.1 Candidatus Woesearchaeota archaeon
ATGAAATTAACATCTTTTTAAGAGAAAGATTAAAATTAGTTCTTCATCCGTATAAATCAAGAATAATTAATTTTTCAAAAGGAATAAATTTTGTGGGTTTTAGAAATTTTTATTATCATAATTTATTAAAAAAGAGAAACATAAAAAAATATGCAGAGAAAAATAAACTTTTTCAATAAGCAGGAAATTACATATGAAAAATTATTTGAAAGTTTTCAGGGCTGGAATGCCTATGCAAGATAGAGCAATAGTTATAATTTAATAAAGAAATTAATAGGGCAATTATTATATTAAAAATCACTCTAATTCAGCTTTTTCATCAGAAGTTTCTTCTTCTATTTCTTCATCTTCAGGATTAGCAAGTTCCATAATTTCACCATCTTCTTCAATTTTTTCCTCTTCAACTTCTTCAATTTTGACTTTTTTCTCATCACTAACTTTTGGAGCAGGAACTCTCTTAAGCTTGCCATCTTTCCTTTTAGGAAAAGGTTTGTTAATTGAAATTGGCAAAACTCCTGAATTAAGCTCAATTTCTGCAATTTTTAAAACATCAAAATTAATTTTTTCCAAATCTTTCTGGTCTATTTTTACAAGCAAGGGAGCATTCATAGCAAGTTGCAAAGCCCTTGCCCCAAGAATTCTTGCTTCTTCGTATTTTGTAAATTGTTGTTCTTGTTCAGCCATTTTATTATTTTAATTGTTTTTCAATATTTTTAAATAATTCCTTCCATGTTTTGTTTACCATATCAAGAGCTTTTGTTAATTCTTCTGTACTTATTGAGGCAGAATCTCCTTTTTGTATTGAAGAAATTAATCCATCCGAACTTCCGACAGTAATTCTTGTTTCACTTACATCCTCTTCTTCCCTTGTTGGGTCTAAAATTAAATTATTTCCTAATTTATGAACCGTTATTGCAAAAGGGTTAATCTTTATTAACGGCATATTTTTATCAACTTCACCATATAAAATCTTGTCTTCTTTTTCATTATATTTTGGAAGTTTTGAGATTTTCAAAGCAGCAACAGCGCCAATTCCAGCAGCATCAAGCAAATTTCCGTCATCATTAATAGCATAAATATCCACAAAGATAGTCCATACTTTCTCACCTTTTTTAATTACCAGTTTTTTAGTATCAATAAATCCGCTTTCCCTTATTCCCCTGTCAATAACTCTTCCTAATTCAATTGCAGGGAATTTTGGAGGTCCGGGTTCAATTCTTGGAGAACTTAAAGGCAGAATCTCAGCAGTTACTATTAAATTTCCTTCATTAGGTGAGTCAGGATATGGTTCAGCAATACCTACTTTAACACCCACAATAACTTCTGTTTTTCCCAATTTAACACGAACAGAACCTTCAGCTTTGTTTGAAACTTCTTTTTCAATAGTTAATTCTCTAAATTCATCAAGAGCTCTTCCGTCAAATCTTTTTCCTTTTTCCAAATATTCCTTTATTCTTTCGCCTGTAATTTTTGATGTAATTTCAAGTCCGTTTTCCATTTTATTTTTTCACTCCATAATATTTATTTCCAACATAAACCCCGGACTTTCCTAAACCATATCCTATTAGGAGGCTACTTGATGCAATAGCCATTCCAACAGATTTATCTTTTTCACCAATTGGTACAGAAGCAACTGCCCCTCCAAGAATAATTCCAACACCCAATCCAAACAATAATTTATCTAATCTCATTTTATTTACTGATTCTTTTAAAACAGCTCTACCCTTCTCTTTAACAGACT
>CAZWUT010000130.1:0-1717 GCA_964636765.1 Candidatus Woesearchaeota archaeon
TGACAAACTACTCCATAAATTAAAAGTTAAAAAAATCCTGGATATTTCTTGTGGAACAGGGTTACAATCAATAGAGCTTGCAAAAAGAGGCTACAATGTTACTGCTTCAGACTTAAATAAAGACATGTTAAAAGTTGCTAAGGAAAAAGCAAAAAAACTAAACATTGATTTTAAACAAGGAGATATGAGAAATGCAAAGTATGGAAAATTTGATGCAATAATTTCTATTTACAACTCGATAGGGCATTTAACAAAAAAGGATTTTGAG
The DNA here is from genome assembly GCA_964636765.1 of Candidatus Woesearchaeota archaeon. Lineage (GTDB taxonomy): Archaea > Nanobdellota > Nanobdellia > Pacearchaeales > GW2011-AR1 > MWBV01. Next base: position 269 of record CAZWUT010000130.1, read on the forward strand.
AAAGCAATTAAAAATATTAAAGAAAATCTCAAAGAGAATGGAATTTTCATTTTTGATATTTTTAATTTAGAATTTATGAAAAAAAATTTTATTAGATATGAATTTATTGATAAGTCGATAGAACATAATGAAATGAAATTTGTTAGATTCAACAAAAATAAAATTGATTTGGGTAAAGGGCTTATGAAAATGAATCAAAGAACATATTTTCAAGAAGGAATAAACAAACCAGAAATAATTAAAGAAAGTTGGGATATGCAAATATATTCAAAAAAGCAATTAAGAGAGATGCTTGAAAAAAATGGATTTGAAATAATAAATTTCTTAGACATGGAGGGCAAACCTCTTGATGAAAAAAAGAGTTTATTTATTCTTACAGTTGCTAAAAAGAAAGGTGATTAATTAAACAAAAAGTAATCTAAAAGAACAAAACCAAAATTTAGCCCAGGAATACACCTTAAAATGAACACCAAATACTCATGTTATGGCAAATCCTCCTCGCTGTTGCAGTTGGAATACTCGCAGGAACAATCACAGGCTTAATTCCGGGAATCCATATAAATCTTGTAAGTGTTTTCCTTGTTTCTTTATCTTTCTCATTTTTACAAAGAATTTCCCCAATTTATCTTGTGGTCTTTATTACTTCAATGGCAATAACCCACACTTTTTTGGATTTCATACCTTCAATTTTTCTCGGATGCCCAGATACAGATACAGAACTTTCAACTCTTCCGGGGCACGAACTCCTAAAAAAAGGTCATGGATATCAGGCAGTAATTTTAACAGCATATGGAAGTCTTGCTGCAATTTTCATCTTAATACTAATTTCAATCCCTTCTGGAATTTTAATCTCAAAAACATACGATTTTATTAAAGAAATAATTCCATATATTTTAATCTTAATCTCAGTAATTTTAGTATCTCTCGAAAAGAAAAAAATAAATTCCCTTCTTGTTTTTTCAATAACAGGATTATTAGGATATTTAATTTTAAATCTTGAACAATTAAATCAACCTTTGCTTCCTCTTCTTTCAGGACTTTTTGGTTCATCTATGCTATTAATAAGTATTAAAAACAAAACAAAAATTCCGGAACAAAAAATTTCAAAACCAAAAATAAAACTTTTCAGACCCTTATTGGGTTCAGTAATTGCATCTCCATTATGCAGTTTTCTTCCGGGGCTTGGCTCGGGTCAAGCAGCAATTATAGGAAACTTAATTTCAAAAACAAACAGAAAAGGATTTCTGGTTTTACTTGGTGCAACAAACACTTTAGTAATGGGTTTTTCTTTCATTTCATTATATCTAATTTCCAAAACAAGAACAGGGGCAGCAGTTGCAATAAAAGAATTAATAGGAATCCCAAACTTAAATATTTTAATTTTAATAATTACAACAGTCTTTATCTCGGGAATTATTTCTTTTTTTATCACGGGAAAATTAGCAGAAA
>CAZWUT010000131.1:0-1697 GCA_964636765.1 Candidatus Woesearchaeota archaeon
TCGTAGTTCTTTCTGTTTGTTCAATTATCGCAGGAATATTTTTTTTATCTCCTAATATAACTGGAAATGCTATCGGAAATATAACTAAAACAAGTTCAAATATTTTAGGAATTGTTTTAATTGTTTTTGGTTTATTGGGAGTTTTTTTGAAGAACAGAAATTAATTCATTTCCCCATATCCATTTCATCATAAAATTTTATCCATGAAGGATCTTCTAAATCATTTCTTCCATCATGGTCCAAATCACGATAAACCATTTTCCATTCTCCATTATCATCTCTTTCCCAAACAATCCCCGGAGAATTTTTTTCTTCAGGATGAAAAAATAATTCTGCTTTTTCCGCATCTTTTGACCGACCTTTATAATGATATTTCCACACTTCATCTGGAGAATTATAATATTTAATATCATTTACAGGCGTGATTGAATCTTTTCTTAAATCAACATATGTTTCTCTAATTTCTGTCAATCGATTTTTAGAATCATAATTTTTCCAGTTACAGATGATTTGATAACCTGTAACAGGATTTCTTTTGTGACTAAAATCTTCATGTGAATGATCACAACCAGAATTTAACGGGCTTAACAAAGTTAAACCTATCAAAGACCCTTTTACTATTTTTCGCTTTGCTTTATCAATCAAATTTTTTATTTTCATAAATTTTTCAAAATATTGAAGTTTATAAATCTTTCCATACTGTTACTATTACAAAATAACACTATCCCAAATAACTAGTTGCTTCAGGAATTGCTGCCTTTGCTGAAGCAGAAAAGTACTATGGTATTCTGGAAAGCGAAAGAGTTTCAGAGTATAGGGGGGACAAAGAGGTTGGGAAGTTATTAGATAAGACAAAAATGAACTTAGGAGAAGTTCGGGCAACATTAAGAAGTTTAGAGGGAAAAACTAATGGGAGTAAATCTTTCGTAGTTCTTTCTGTTTGTTCAATTATCGCAGGAATATTTTTTTTATCTCCTAACATAACTGGAAATGCTATCGGAAATATAACTAAAACAGGTTCAAATATTTTAGGAATTGTTTTAATTGTTTTTGGTGTATTGGGAGTTTTTTTGAAGAATAGGAATTAGGTTATGATTTTAAAATGACAACAAGATAAAAAGATTTATATATTCCTAATTTATCAAAATTCTATGAAAAGTTTATATCAAAGATTGCAGGAAGTAGATGAAAATTCCCAAAATTATAAAGAAAATCTTAAAGGAATTTTTGAACAATATAGAAAAAATTCTGTAATCAATGGAGCAATTAATGGAGAATATGCATTAACAGATATCTTAAATGGAAATTTTGAAATGTTCAAAGAAGAAAGCAAATTAGTAAGGGATTCTGAAGGAAATATGCACAAAAGAAATATTGAAAGAAAATTAACTAAAAAAGAAAAAAGAGAAATGAAAAAAGAAGTAAAATCTGTAGTTACTCCATTTTCTCATAAGATTAAAAATTATTTAAGCCCATTTCTTATTGGAATTATTCCTGGGCTAATTACCTTTGCTGTGCGTTATAATGCCTATGAAAACAGAGTTGATGATTGTTTTGATTGTAGCAATACTTATGTAAAACCTTGTCTAGAAAAACTTTTTAATGATTCATGGTTAACTGGAGGAATTGTTTTAGGACTAGGAATCTTAGGAGCTGTTTCTTATTTACAAAATGAAAAAAGGAAATTAATTAATACC
>CAZWUT010000132.1:0-1695 GCA_964636765.1 Candidatus Woesearchaeota archaeon
GGATTCTTTTGAAGTGTTTCCAATTCCTTAATTCTTTGTTTAATTATCTTTCTTACAAACTCACTCCACTTTATTTCAGAAAACTTCTTCATTCCAGCATAAACTTTATTATCAATTGAAAGAGTTATATTTGTCATAAACAAATAAGTGAGCTCACTTATTTAAACTTTTCTATCCCTTTACAACACCCAAAGGCTTCAGTTTTGCCACTTTTTTTGAAATTCCCAATTCATCAACAACTCTTACAACTTCATCAATATCCTTGTAAACTTCAGGTGCCTCCTGAGATAAAGAATTAACATTTCCTGTTTCAACTTCAATACCTTTATCATTTAAATCTTTTTTAACATCTTTTCCTTTTAATCTCCTCACAGCACTTCCTCTGCTTTCAACTCTTCCTGCTCCATGAACACTTGAACCAAATGTCAATTCCTCTGCTTTTTTTGTTCCAACTAAAACATAAGAAGCTGTTCCCATGCTTCCTGGAATTAAAACAGGCTGTCCGATTTTTCTGTAAACTTCTGGAATTTCCTTTCTGCCTGGTCCGAAAGCTCTGGTTGCACCTTTTCTGTGAACGCAAACTTCCTGAATTTTTCCATCAATGTTATGTTTTTCAAATTTAGCAATATTATGGCACACATCATAAACAACATCAATCTTTATATTCGGAAAAAAATATTTTAATTCTTCCCTGACCCAATGAGTAATTAATTGTTTATTTGCAAAAGCAAAATTTGCAGCACAGCACATTGCAGAATAATAGTCCTTTCCAAGTTTGCTTTTTATCGGAGCATTAATTAATTCCCTGTCTGGCAAATCCTTAAACCCATATTCTTTTTCCATTAATTTAATATAATCAGAAGCAACCTGATGCCCTAAACCTCTTGAACCGCAATGAATCATAATAACAACCTGATTTTTTTTCAGACCAAAAACCTCTGCTATTTCTTTATCAAAAATTTCATCCACAAACTGAACTTCCAAAAAATGATTTCCAGCACCCAAAGTTCCCAACTGCCCAATTCCTCTTTTTATTGCTCTTTCTGAAACCTTGGATGAATCTCCTCCAATTAAACAACCTTCTTCTTCCATATGCAGATAATCTTCTTTTTCTCCATAACCTTTCTCAACTAAATATTTGGCACCCTGTTCAAGAAGTTTATTTAATTCCTTTCTTGAAATATTAAAAGGACTTCCATGACCAACACCAGAAGGAATTTTCCTGAACAAACCATGCATTGCTTGTTTTTGTTTTCTTAAAAATTCAGTTTTAGTCAAATTAGTTTTTAATAACCTAACAGAACAATTAATATCATAACCAACCCCTCCCGGAGAAATAATTCCTTTATTAATATCAAAAGCTGCAACACCTCCGATTGGAAAACCATAACCGACATGCATATCTGTTAAACCTAAAGAATATTTAAGAATTCCAGGCAAACTTGCAACATTAGCAATTTGTTTCAACGCATCCTCTTCAAGAACAATCTTTTTTGAAGCAAAAATCCTGCCTGGAACCCGCATCTTGTTTTCAATAGGTAATTGAAATTCATAATCAGAAATTTTTTTTATTTCCATATTAACAATTAAGTAATTTATCTTTAATAAAATTAACTAAACATCCAAAACAACCTGAGCAATCCATTTCCCATCAATTTGCTTTACAAACATTTCATTATAAGTTACAGCCTTAAT
>CAZWUT010000133.1:0-1692 GCA_964636765.1 Candidatus Woesearchaeota archaeon
CATACGGGGAGATTTATTTTTCAAAGGATTTATAACAACACTTTTTGTTATTGCTCCAGCCCATCCTTTAGAAAATGCTTGTGAGATTGTATCATAATTTCTCGTGGGAGGTCCAGAAGCCAGAATAAAAGGATTATCTAATGTTATTCCACAAAAATTTACAGATAAATCACCAACCATAAGAAATCATAATAAAAATACTTTAAAAAAATATAGTTCTTTAATTGCTATAATCTAAACTTGTGGAGTAAATACAAACTTTCCAAAGAGATGTTTACAAGTTCAATGTCTTAAATATAGGTCCAGAAAGGAATGTCTATTTCTAGATTGTTTGATTAAACACAATAATATTTATATATTCAATTTTTAGTAGGAGTGTATGGAATTAATTAAAAGAATTCATGAAATAACTTCAAAATTTGCATGGGGAAGTTTTGATGATGTGGAACTTTCCACGATAATCTCAAAAGAAGATGTTTCTGAAAAAGGTGTAAGTTTTTTATTTATTAAAAAAAATAAATTTTATTTTAGGGTTCCAGAACAAAATTGGAATTATAATACGGCAATGAGGGGGGGCGAGGAAGGAAAAATTTCTCAAGCTATAGATAATATTGCAAAAGAGTATAAATTATATTCTAGTCAGAGTAATTATAGTTTTAAATTAATTTATCCTTACTATGGTAATGATTTTATAGCAGACCTCCACCCGGCATGTTTGGTTTTTAATAGTGATGGGGCTTTTAAATCAGGGATTAAAACTAATAAAGAACAAGATGAATTTTTAGAAAGGCTTGTGGATGAAGTTTATTTGAAAAACAAGGCTGAGTGATTTATTTTTCTTAACTTATATAAATTCTTGTCTTCTTGATTAATTATATCCTAAACCACATAAATATTTTTAAAAAAGATTTTGTTAATCCTCTCGTTTAAAAGGAAAGAATAAGATGAACTATCTAAGAAAAATTGATCATGCAACAAGTGTCAAAGAAATAGGAATAATAAAAGAACCAACAAATACAGAATTTGGAATTGCTGATTTTAAATACAGACCTGTCTTTTCTGTGTTTGATTATGGAACAATTACTCCAGCTGAACCACTGGACAACAGCACTATTAATTTGATGATGGGATTTAATTTTGAATTATTAAGAGAAAAAGGAATAGACAGCCATTATATTTCTTTAATTACAGATGAGGGAGAAGAAATTAGTGCAAAAGATGCTATCTCAAGAGGAATTGCACCAACAATTGCAAGAGTTGAATTTGCTAATAGGATAATGCCTAAATTCAGAAATGGTGAATGGGATTACAGCATGTTTGGGCAAGATGATATAACTTGTTATGTGCAACCAATTGAATTCATATCAAGAAATGATTTGCCTGAAGCTTCATCTGTTTGGAAAAGAGTAGCAAAGGGACAAACAACAATGGAAGATTTAGGCTTGCCTGCTGATTTTAAACCAGGAGACAACATAGAAAAAGAAATAAAACCAATCCTTGATTATAGTACTAAGTTTGAACCTGATGACAGATACTTAACACCTGCAGAAGCTCAAGATTTGATGAATATAACAAATGAAGAATTTGTAAGAATTAATAATTTGACAAGAAACGCAAGTAATATAATGACAGATTATGCTGCTTCAAGGGGATTTAAAAGACTTGATGGAAAAGTAGAATATGTTGGATTTA
>CAZWUT010000134.1:0-1558 GCA_964636765.1 Candidatus Woesearchaeota archaeon
CGTTTTTGGCAAGATCAAGAGTCATTGAAAATAAATTCCTGCATTTTGGATAAGAGAAATGCTTTTATAGAAGGAGGTAGAATTAAAAATATGAAAAAAATAATCTTTTTGGTTTTTTTAATTTATTTAATCAGTCTGGGAGTTGTTAATGCAAATTCTGTTTGTGGTTATGTTGAAAATTCTGAAAATTTTTCTGCTTCTTGGCTGGAAGTTTCAGTTTATTATTCTGATAATCCTTCAGAAGTAATAAACTGTCAGGTAAATCCTGAAAATAAATTTTGTTGTGGTTTAGAGGAATTAACTGAAGTTGGTTGGCAGATTGGTCTTGAAGTAACTGCAGAAATTTTTCAGGAAAATCTGGAATATGTTGCAGGGCCTGTCACATTAATAGCTTCTGAAGAAGGGTATGATGTTTTTCCGGATATGAAACTGGAAAAGCCCATAAAGATTAATTCCCCTATTGAATCAATTTTTATAAACCAGACAGGTTTTGAATTAAATGTTTCCTTAATTCAAAAATATAATAATTTAAAATACCTGATTAATTCTTCAGATGAATCTATTGAACAGGATGTTTGTTTAAATTGTGAAGATGCTTTTTTTGAAGTTCCTCTCTTTCACGGAGAAAATACTCTGAAATTGATTGCATATGGAGAAAGAGAATTTTCTGAAACCCTGAAACTTTATAATTTAGATTATCTTGAAATGGGAAATTCATTTAGTTGCCGAAAATGTAGGCTGCATAAAAATGTTTTTTATGTTCCATCAAATTTCCCAATAAAGGCAGAAATTTCTTTTAATTCCTCACACAAGATTTCAGGAGAAATTTTAAACTTAATTCCGATTGAATGGTCTGTTGAAGATTCTTCAGAAATTTCTGATTATAGCTCCACACATAATTCATTAAGCTGGGAAATTTATAATCAGAAAGAATTTTCCCAAAATTACACTCTAAACTCCCCAACCGAATTCATAAGAAAAAAATTCATTTTCAAACAGAAGTTTTTTAATTTTGTTGATGAAACAGAAGTTTTTGTTTTCAGATTTTTCAGATTTTATCATCCTTTTTATTCACTAAAAAAATTTTCTGACAAAATTTATTATGAAAAAATTATTAAATATCAGATTTCTCCTGAAAAGCCTCTTGTAATCTATATGAAAGATTCTTCTTTAAATGTAATTTCTTTGACTCCTACAAAGAAAATAAATAATGCATATCTGATAATTAAACAGGACAGAAAAAATAAAATAAAAAAAGTTTATGAGTCTTTTTCAGTTTATTCAAATGTTCCGGACAGATATGTTGAAAATGTTTTATTGATGTTTAAATTGGAAAAAGAATTTAATATATCATTTTATGATAAAAAAAATAAGGAAGTTCCCCTTGAATTATACAAAGAAGATTCAGTCTATAAATATTATAGGGTATATTTGGATAATAAACAGAATTTTAATGTGGAAATCTGGTAATTTTTCTTTTGTGCAATAAATGAAAAGGTATTTAAAAGAAAATTAATTGTGATATATAGTATGGGTGATAGTATCATTAAGCGTACGA